>JANMIM010000402.1:0-4633 GCA_031375795.1 Bacteroidota bacterium | reverse complement strand
GTCACCAAGGAATTTGAGCCCAAGGACAAGCCACACTTCGGCATCGACCTCGCCGCCGAGGAAAACGCGATGGTCAAGGCCGTGGCAGACGGGGTGGTCATCTTCTCGGAGTATTCCAATACCACCGGCCACGTCGTGGGCATCTGGCACAGCCAATACAACTTGATTTCATTTTACAAGCACAACAGCAAGACCTTCAAGCCTGTCGGGTCCTATGTGTTTGCGGGCGAGGCGATCGCTGTGATAGGCAATACTGGCATCAATTCATCGGGAACCCACCTGCATTTTGAGCTGTGGTATGAGAATAACCCCGTGAACCCGGCCGATTACATCAAATTCAACTGAGCGTGATTTATGTTTGGATCTTCGAAGTCAAAGACATCTAACAATAAAGGAATGGCGATCGACAATGTGCTCAATACCATTGCCAGGGGTACGGTGCTGGAAGGCAAGATTACCACCAAGGGCGACATCCGCATCGAGGGCAGGGTCATCGGCACGGTGATTTGCGACGCCAAGCTCGTGATCGGCGAAAATGGCTCGGTCGAGGGCATGATCGATGCCCGCAACGCCTACATCGCAGGCGCCGTCAAGGGACAGGTCGTGGTGCGCGACCTGTTGCAGCTGCAGGAAAAGGGGCACATCGAGGGTGACATCTTCACCCAAAAGCTCAGTGTGCAGATCGGCGCGACGTTTACCGGCAACTGCCGCATGGGCTCCGATGCCAAAAACATGCTCGCCGAGTCCCAAAACCGCATGGATGCCATCGATGCAGACAGCAAGGCTCCCAAGAAAGTCACCCTCAATGGCCACTCCGCCAAGGAAGAGCAGCCGACCAACGCCAGCGTAGGCAATGACTGAGCCGCCCAAAAAAAACAACGAATACCTCCATTACAGCTCTGCTGGGATACAGATGGTCCTGACCATCTTGTTGTTTACATACCTCGGTATCCGGCTGGACCGACATTTTGCCACCAAGCCGCTCTGGACCGCCCTCTTGGCGATCTTTGGGGTGGTGATCGCGATGGTCTTCATGGTCAAGGCTTTCATGAAGCCGCCTCAACAGAAGGGAAAGGACAAGAAAGAATGAGCATTTCCAAGTTTTCGATGATCACAGTGGGCATTTTGGCACTGCTCATCGGCGCGGCGAGCCTGCTGCGCGACGTTCTGCTGCCCCCCGGCAGCCTGCCATGGGTCATCGGGGCCATGAGCCTCTCGGCCGCATCTGCCCTGGTCGCCTACGTGATCGCCTACAACGGACTGGAAAAAAAAATCGGGCAGTTCACCACCTATATTACAGGGAGCATGCTGCTGAAAATGATGATAGGCATCATGGGGGTCACTTTGGTGGCCCTGAAGTTCAAGGAATTTGCCACGCCATTCGTGCTCAGTTACTTTTCCTGCTATTTTATTTTTACTTCTCTTGAGGTTTATTGGCTTATGCGTAAATTGCGCCCGATTTCAAAAAATGGGGTGCGAGAAACGCAAGATGAAGAGCCAAATACTTAAGATGTTTCTAAGATACACAGCGATCATTGGCATAGCCATTTCGCTCCCGCTGTACAGCTGTTTTGCACAGCACGGGCCAGCCGGGGGCGATGGAGGATCGCACCCAGTAGCCGCTGGAGCGCATGAGGAGCTGGAAGAGGAGCCCTCAGACGTCATCATCCACCACGTCATGGACAGCCACGATTGGCACCTCGCCGATGTCGGCGAGACCCCGATCGCCCTGCACCTCCCTTGGATCCTGTACAACTCGGCCACCGGCGTGGAGTTTTACGGCAGCACACACTCCCTTACCGAAAACGAGCACTACCTCGAGTCCCACGGCAATGTATATTATGTGTCGAGCAAGACACCCGTGCGGGAATTTCACTTCTCCACCTCCAAGGATCCCAAAGTCGCCGCTGCCGCAGCCACCACGCTCGCCGCAGAGCGCAAGGAGTTGAAGGACTTCGAAAAAGAAAATGCAGGCAAATATGCCTTTGTACACCACAAAGGCGTCACCCGCAACGCCGAGGGCGCACAAGAGGCATTGGTCGAGCACGTCGCCGCCTACGAATTGGTCCAAGGCGCGACCTTGATCGACTTTTCCATGACCAAGACTGCCCTGCACATCTTGATCGTGGCCATCGTGCTCTTCCTCATGTTTACGAGCGTGGCCCGTGCTTACAAGAAGCGCGACGGCTTGGCACCCAAGGGGCTGCAGAGCTTCATGGAGCCTGTGATCCTCTTTGTGCGCGACGACGTCGCCAAGCCTTACCTCCATGGCAAGCACGAGAAATTTGTCCCTTATCTCCTGACACTTTTCTTCTTCATCTGGTTTTCCAACCTCTTTGGCTTGACGCCGCTCAGCAGCAACATTGCCGGCAACACGACCATCACGATCATGCTGGCCATGCTCACGATGATCTTGATCGTCGCCAACTCCACCAAGGATTTCTGGATGCACATCTTGTGGTTTCCCGGCGTTCCGATCTGGATGAAGCCCTTGATGTTTGTGGTGGAGCTCATGGGCTTTTTCACACGTCCCGCAGCGCTTGCCATTCGTCTTTTTGCCAACATTTCCGCAGGTCACTTCATGGTGCTTGCGCTCATCTCCCTGATTTTCATTTTGGGAGACAATGGACATAGTGCAGGAGGCGCCTTTGGCATCATGCCGCTTTCGCTGGCCTTTTCACTCTTCATCTTCATGGTGGAGTTGCTCGTGGCAGCGGTGCAGGCCTTTGTGTTTTCCTTGCTCACGGCCGTGTTTATCGGTCAGGCGATGGAGACGCATTCCCACGACGATGCGCATGGCGCAGAGGCACATCATTGATTTGTTTATTCATTTTGTATCACTATAAATATTTAACATCATGGATGCAGTAGCAGGAGCAGGAATCGGGGCCGGATTGGCCGTCATCGGTGCAGGATACGGAATTGGTAAACTCGCAGCAGCTGCTGTGGAGTCGATCGCCCGTCAGCCATCAGCATCAGGCGACATCCGCGCAAACATGATTCTTACTGCGGCTTTCGTTGAAGGGGTAGCTCTCTTCGCCGAAGTGATCTGTTTG
Source organism: Bacteroidota bacterium (assembly GCA_031375795.1). Classification (GTDB taxonomy): domain Bacteria; phylum Bacteroidota; class Bacteroidia; order J057; family JADKCL01; genus JADKCL01. Next base: position 1,577 of record JANMIM010000402.1, on the reverse strand, counting down.
CTTGCTGTTCTCGGCGGCAACGGCTAATTCGAAAAACGATGGAAAACAGGCCGAGGGAATGCCTCGGCCTTCCATCCGCCCTTTTGAAGCAACCACATGGAACCGTTGGAGCCAATAATTGGGTATTTCGTTTGGGCATTGATCGGGCTTGGCTTGGTCATAGTGGCGACAGTAGCCATCGTGCTCTACAAGGTTTTGAAAAACAAGGATAAAGGTTCGCAAAAAGCGACAAAAGAATAAAATGGAACTATTAGCACCAAAACTTGGTTTGTTTGTCTGGGCACTGATCATCTTCGTGATGTTGGTGCTGCTCCTCTCCAAATTTGCTTGGAAGCCGATCATGAAGGCCATCCGCGAGCGCGAGGAAGGCATCCAAAATTCGATCGACGAGGCCAAGAAGGTTCGCGAGGAAATGGCGAGCATGAAGGCTGAAAACGAGAACCTGCTTGCAGCCGCCCGCGCCGAGCGCGAGGGCATGCTCAAGGAGGCCCGCACCATGGGTGAGGAAATCGTCGCCAAGTCGAGGCTCGACGCCGAGAAGGAATACAAGCGCATGGTCGAGAAGGCCCTTGAGGAAATTCGCTCTGAAAAGATGCGTGCCCTCACCGACGTCAAGAACCAAGTCGCCCAGCTTTCCATCGAGGTTGCCGAGCGCATCCTGCGCCAGGAGCTCAGCCACACCAAGGTCCAGGAGGACGTGGTCAATAAGTTTGTGAACGACCTCAACCTCAACTAAGTCCACCATGATTGAGATCAAACTCGGAGACCGCTACGCCAACTCGATCCTCGTGCTCGCTCAAGAGCGTGGGCAGGTCGAGCGTGTGCGCGAGGACTTCCAACTGATCCAGCGGGTCTGCAAAAGCAACCCCGACTTCGTCAACATGCTGGAGAGTCCGCTGATCATGGGTGACAAGAAACAAAAGATCCTGGATTTGATTTTCAAGGACAGCTTTTGTGACATCACCCAGACGCTCATCGAGATCATCGTGCGCAAGAAGCGCGAAGGCTACCTCGACGACATCGCCGATCGCTACCTGCACCAATACGACAAGCTCACCAACATCACACGTGGAGAGCTCAGGAGTGCAACCCCGTTGTCGGCGGCACAGGTCGATGTGATCAAGAAGCAGGTCGAGAAGGAACTCAACACCACATTTGAAATCGTGCAGGTCATCGACAAGGAATTGATCGGTGGCTTCATCTTGAATATCGGCGACAAGCAGTTTGACGCCAGCATCTCGGCCCGCCTCAGGGCCCTGAAGTATGAATTTGACAGTAATCCTTACGTTAAACAGGTATAACAATGGTAGAAGTAAGACCGGATGAAGTATCCGCCATTCTGCGCCAGCAGTTGAGCGGCTTCAAAACCGAAGCTGAACTGCAAGAAGTCGGAACCGTGCTCCAAATCGGTGACGGTATCGCAAGGATATATGGCCTTTCCAAGGTACAGGCCGGCGAGTTGATCGAGTTTCAAAACGGCCTCCTCGGCATGGTGTTGAACCTCGAGGAAGACAACGTCGGTGCGGTGCTCTTTGGCGAGACCGAGGGCATCAAGGAAGGTGACACCGTCAAGCGCA
>JANMIM010000386.1:0-11663 GCA_031375795.1 Bacteroidota bacterium | reverse complement strand
CATGGGCCTTGCCAAAGGTATGTCCGCCAGCGATGAGCGCGACGGTCTCCTCGTCGTTCATGCCCATTCTGCCGAATGTCTCGCGAATGTCCTTGGCCGATGCCAACGGATCGGGATTGCCATTCGGGCCCTCTGGATTCACATAAATGAGGCCCATCTGCACGGCTGCCAGCGGATTTTCCAGCTTGCGGCCCTCGGCATAACGCTTGTCTTCCAGCCACTTGGTCTCCGAACCCCAATAGACATTGCTTTCGGGCTCCCAAGTGTCGGCCCTGCCGCCGCCGAAGCCGATCGTCTTGAATCCCATCGACTCCAGCGCGACATTTCCCGTGAGGATCATAAGGTCGGCCCAGGAAATTTTGCTGCCATACTTTTGTTTGATGGGCCAGAGCAAGCGGCGTGCCTTGTCGAGGTTGCCATTGTCGGGCCAACTGTTGAGCGGGGCGAAACGTTGCTGTCCCTCGCCTGCACCACCGCGCCCGTCACCCGTGCGGTAGGTGCCCGCGCTGTGCCAAGCCATGCGGATGAAGAGGGGGCCGTAATTCCCAAAGTCGGCCGGCCACCAGTCTTGCGAGGTCGTGAGGACTGCCGCAATGTCTTTTTTCAACGCCGCGAGGTCGAGGCTTGCAAAGGACTTGGCATAGCTGAATTCCTCGCCCATCGGATTGGACATGGCTGAATGCTGCCGCAACACGCTCAGATCAAGCTGATTGGGCCACCATTCGTGGGAATTGGGATCGCCGCCGGGAGGCAGGCTTGTGGGGCTTGCCTCCACCGTCGTAGCGGTGGTTTTTTCCGCGTTAGGATTCATAAAGGGGCACTTGTCCACGCTTGCGACGCTGCTTTGGGCGCTGAGCGTGGAGGTGATGGCCATCATGGCCGCTAAGATGAAGTGTTTCATATTCATTGATATATTGAGCGGATCTTTCCTCGGGCAAAGCTACAACAGCACAATTTGCCGCGAAGGCTTGGAAGGATGATATTGCGTTTGGTTGAATGTGATATTGGTCACTTTTGTGGTGCAGGCGGATGGATCATCGAACGTTTGCCTCAGGCAAGCGAAGCCTTGTTTCGTGTGCCGGAGGCAAATGTTCTGCAGTCTTGCGGCAAGGGGCATGGGACTCAGCAAATATTGACCTCAATGCTGCGCGATCAACCTACCGGATTGAATGATCTCGCCATTGCGGGTCAGTCGATAGAAATAGATTCCGTTGGAAATCGTCGTCATATCGACATTGGTCACGTAGTTCTCGAGTTTGGTTTGTTTCAATTGTTTGCCCATCGCATCGGTGAACTGCCAAGCATAGGCGACATCGCCCTGCGCACGTTCAAGCCTCAAGACCAGGTGGTTGCTGAATGGATTGGGATAGACCTGCAAGGAATTACCCAATTCGCTGAAGGTCAAGGTCGCCACTTTGGAAATCGTCGCAGCGCCGTCTCGGTCCACCGCTTGCAGGCGGTAATAATTGCTGCCCGATGCGGGTGCCTCATCTGCAAATGTATAGGCAATCATGTGGTCGCTGTTGCCTGCCGCAAGCAGCTTGACGATGGATTCAAAATAGATGCCATTCGAGGAACGTTCGATCAAAAAATAGTCGCTGTTGGACTCCGTGAGTGTATTCCAAGTCAGGTTGGCGCCCGACCCATCTTCCGATTTTTGGGCCTGAAATTCAGCCAAGGCGATCGTCGTAAATCCCACATTGCCAACGGTTCCCACCGCCGGAAGCAGTCCGATTGTATTCGCCACACCCCAGTTAGGTGCCTGTGACTGCACGGCCGTGTAGTTCAGCAAAATAGCCAAAACGGCGGTTGCGATATGTAGTTTTTGATTCATAGTCTTTCTGAAATTCATGGCGCTAGTGTTTAGCGTCGATGCAAAATTGACTGTGAATCAGGGGCTTGTTGTGATACTATTGCAGGGGAATGTTGCAGGTTTTACGGGTGGGGGGATGCGTTGGAGGGCCTGTCATCCCGACCAAAGTCGAAGACGCCGCGGAGGGATCGTGAGCGCAGATACACCTCCTAAATTTCACCCCCAACGCAGCATACCTTATCTACTCTTCGAAATATACCTCTTCAACAATCTAATCTTCAACGGATATTTCAGCTTCAATTCCCCAAGCTGACCTGAATCCAAAGCACACAAATCAGCCCCATAAAAACGCTTCGACAAGATGCTGAGCCCTTGAAGATAGCCCATTGCGATCTTCTTGATCGCGACCCGAATGCCAGAAAAGGATTCATCTCCAAAAATCAATTTCACCATGGGTCCTTGCAACCAAAAGATGCCACGTTCCTCGTGTTTTGTATTGGCGTCAAAATTCACATAAAAGTCACGGACGGATTCGGCGATGTCTTTCCCTAGGTTATCAATCGCATCCTCATAATATATCATGAGACTCTCATTCGCGTACCCAAAATATCCACCTCCGCTCGGACGCAATACGTGCATTAGGCTCACCTTTATTGAATCGATGATGATGTATGGAAAGACCTTGGCTTGCTGGGCAAAATCTCTTGGTGTGCCGTCGCCGCTGATTTTCTTCCTGCATCTTCGATGATAATCATCGATGCCTTGAATCGAATCGATAGAGACCTCCCAATTGTTGCGCGGGTCTTGCAGGAGTTCGAGTTCATTGGTACAAAGTGATGCCCGAATAGGTTGCGGTGCGGGTTTTGTCTCTTGGCATGGATCTTGGGTGCAACCGATCAAAGCGAACAGGCCCCACCAAAAAAGAAGTGCATTGCTTCCGGGATGGTGCGGCTCCGAGCGTCTTGGGACAAACCGACGGAAGCATATTTGAAGGCAACAAAGATTCATTGATCCGAAAATACGGAAAATTACATTGTACGCGATTGGAATCCCTGCCAGCCTGGGTCGAGAACCACCGCCGAATTCTCCACATCGCCCCTCACCTCAACACAAACTTCATCATAATATCCGTCTGCGCATCGTCGCCCAGCATGAAGACATGTTTGCTAAACTCCAGAAAGCCATTTTTCTTGTAGAATTGGATTGTCCTTGGATTTTCTTCCCACACCCGGAGCCATACATAGGCCGCCTCACGCTACGTTGCAATTGGATGGCATGGTCGTAGAGCAGCTGTCCCACCTTTTTTGCATGAAAGGCCTTCAATACATAAATGCGGTCTATTTCAATGGCTTTTGCGTCTTGGAGTTCGGTCTGTGATGCCCCGAGATTTAATTTCAAATATCCGAGCACCTCGTTTCCCAGCGTTGCAAAATAGAAGGCTGAGGTTTCATCCGACAATTCCGAATGGAGCTTTTCTTCAGAAAATCCCTCTGCCAAATATTTTCGCATGTTTTCTTCCGTATTGCCTGCCGTGAAGGTCTCAAAAACGTTTGGCGACCGATTTTTTGCAATCGCTCGAGATCGTTCAGGGTGACTTTTTGGATTTCGATGAGGGTCGTGGATTCTTTTCCTTTACCAATTGTCTCCACGATTTCACACCACAATCCCCAACCCGTGGTGAAGCGGATAGTTATAGGCTTTTTTCCCGGTATGCTTGGCGATGTCAAACACGGCTCTTTTCACTTCTGAAAATGATTCCGTGTCGTGAAAAATGCAACATTTGCTGTGCTGCACTGCCCATAGGCCGCATTTGTAGGTGTCCTCGTAGGAGTGGATGATGTCCACATGCGCAAAGTCATATTGCGCATCGTCTTGTTGGATCCAATCGCGGTAATCGGATCGGATCAATGTGATGTTTTTGATCGCGGCGATCGATGCCTTGGTTTCCTCGTAATGGTCTGCCTTGCGCCCCGAGTGCGTGTCGCCAATGAAGATGTCGATGCCTGTGACGTGTTTGAAAAAATTGGAAAATGCCACCGTGGAGTAGCCATACTCCGTGCCAAACTCGATGCAATTTTCCCGGCCAATCTTGAATCGGTCCAAGATGTCCTCGACGATGGATTCCAACCCGACCCACGCCGACGGGATTTGCATCATCTGGGCGGGCATTTTTTTCTGGAGCGGACGGTAGAGCTCCATCGGATATTTTTGGGAGGCGATGTACCTTCTGATCGTTGTCTTTAATCCCATCTGTGATATTTTTATCGGTGTTGCGGGTATGTACGAATGCGCCCGACAATCCTCCGCATCAGGGGCCGAAGCTACTCAATTCACGTCAGCTACCCAAAAGCAGGCTTACAAACGATTGGATTTCGGTGCCTCGGCTTCCAAATCCACCAACCTTTTCCTCCCCGCCTACTCGCTCATGTCCCTTTGCATGATGGACTCGATGCGCTTGCCTTCTTGCCGGCCGCGCAGCCAATAATTGAGCTCCTCCAAGCCCGCAGGCTTGGTTTGAGTGGCGATGGTTTGCAGCTCGACCAGCATGTCTGCGATGTGGGCCTTGGTTTCCTTGGCGTCGGCCGCGCCGAGCAGCTTGCCGATGAAGCGATGGGCGGAAATGCTGAAGGGATGCTTGGCGGCGCGCAGCCGCAGGCGACGCTCCTGTGCGCGGTGCAGGTGCTCGAGCACGTCGGCCTGCCCGCGTGCATAGCGCGCGATCATCTCCAGCAGGCGCAGGGCGTCCACGATGTCCTCACGCACAGGCAGGTGTGGACGGTTGAGCGCGAGGTTGATGTAGCGCTGCGCCTCGGGGTATTGCTCGGCGAGGAAATACAGCGCGCTGAGGTTGTACAACAGCGTCATTTCCAGGCTGGGGCCCATGTATTTGCCATGCTTGGCCATGCCGGCCTCCAGTTCGGGCACGCGTTGCAGCGCCATCCCCAAAGCCCCGGTCACCAGGGCGTGGCGAAAGCTCAGGTGCTGCTCCAGGAAAAATTGGCGTGCGACGGCGTTGGGTTCCCGGGATTTTAGTGCCCGCATGCGCGCCAGCTTCTCGGGGATGCCTTCAAACCGCCGGTTGTTGAGCTGCGCGTCGATGAGCGAGGCCAGTGCATTGGCATATTGGTCGGGCATGCGCTTGAGTTGCACGGGGTAGGCCTCAAAGGTCGCCACGACGGCTTCCCAGGCCTCCATCGAGGGGAACGCATCGCCCTGCGAACGGTGGAAATAGGCGTGTGCATAATAATAGGACGACAGCGCGTGAAAGCCCGAGGCCTCGGGTGGCTGCCGCAGGGCGGGCATCGCAAAGATGGCGTGGAGTTCCTGCTGGCTTGCGGCATCCAGCAGGTCGATTTGCTGTGCCAGGATGGTTTGGATGCGTCCCATGAGGTCGCGCAGGTGGGCCTCGATGCCCAGGTGTTGCAAGGCTTCGGTCTCCTGCTGCCCGATCGACGCGAGTTCCTGTAGCAGGAGCTTGCCGCCGCGCCACTTGGCGAGGCGACGTTTCCAGCGCAGGAACTCGGCCGTGAAGGCGTGGAGGTCAAACTGTCTCGCCTTGTCGATGCCGGTCTTGACCTGACGCTCCGCCTGCTCATACAAGCCCTTGCCGTGCAGGATCTCGAGGTGGTCCAGCACCTCGCGCAGTTCGGTCTCGGGCGACTCGGGGCCTTGGCTGAACCGCAGGCTGCGCAGCAGGCTGCGGTAGAGGTAGCCCTTGGCCTCTGAGAGGTTGTTGAGCAGCGCCTTCCCCAAAAACCGCTGGCGCAAGATGGCCTCGTCGTAGTGCTCCATTTCGCCGATCGCGTCGAGCAACTGCAGGTAATTGCTGCCTTCCTGCCGCGCATACCGCTCAGACAGCAGCTTGAAAGCCCGCTTCTCGGCAGGACTCAGCGCCTTGATCAAGCGAAAGAGATCGTCATTTGCCTTGATTCCCATTCCGAAAATCTACGCCGAATTACTGAGGAAAAATAACAAAAATGACCGAATGGTGCATCGATTCGCCCAAATTCTAAAAAGCAGACTCCTGAAGATAGAAAAAGAATGGAATTGCAAGGTAGGGCAGAGGATTTAGGTTTGTGACACGATTCGACTACAAGAGAACACAATTGAAATCAACCCGGAGAATATGAAAAAAGGTCATGTTGCTTTGTTTTTGTTTTTGCTGATGACGATGGTACTGGGCTGTCAGGAAAATACGCTCAAATGGAGCAAGGAGCAGGTTTGCGTGCGTTTTGATGGCAAGGAGTCTTGCCTGCCCAGCGGCAAGAGCGGCCTGCGCCTCCTCCTCAAGGACGGGCAGCCGATGCTCGTCGCGATGGAAACGGAAAAATTCGCTGGCGAACTTTCCTATCCCCAATACCGCGCGCCTCAGGAGATCGCCGGTACTAGCTTGAGCGTGGCGGTGGAGAATGGCAAATTGACCTTGAGCGACGGCAAGCAGCGGTTTGTCGACGAGACAGGCTTGGGAATGATCCTCTCGGGGAGTGAAGACAAAATGCAGCTCATGGTGCCCGAAAAGGTGGCCATCGGTGCAATTCCCTACCGTTTTGACCGCGCGGGGGTCTTGCAAGGCTCCAATCCGCCTGTGCGCAAGATCGTGTTTCTGAAATCCAACTCCTCGACGTCCTACATGGCCCTGACCCGCATCGAATACCTTGTGGGCGGTGGCGGTGCCGGACAATACATCCCCAACGACACGGGCACCGAGGTGATCATCGTCGACAACTTCAAGGTCGAGGGCAGCTGCGATGCAGAAATGCCCGACAACTGTTGCCCGGCCGGTGAGGCCACGGGTGGCCCGCTCGACATCACCGATTGGATCGATGCCTACAGCGATGCCGGTCAGCGCCTGCTCGCCTGTTTCCCGCCAGGATCGATTTGCACCTACACTTCTGGCGACAAGCTGATCGTCGTGGTGTGCGAGTCCATGGAGCGCTATTGCCTCAACCTGAGCCTGTGCAGCGTCACCATCACGACGACCGATGGGCAGGGCATTTGCATCAGCGTTCCCTCCGATTGCGCTATAGAGAACCCGTTTGAATAGGCTTCATGTCAGAATCAAAATCACTGTTCTGAATTGTCACACGTTCTTTACTCGATTACCAAAAATCACCACGTTCTTTCAGGAATACCTTGCGGATGCGCGGTACAGGACGGCACGGCCATAGGACGATGCCTTGCGCCTCACCTGTGCACAACGTGAATCAAAAGCCGTTTTGTGCTGCGCATTCCGCCGGGACCTGCTTCAAATTCAGGTTTCACCCTCTATTTTTTGCCTGTGAACTACTCCATCCATGGTCAGGTCTTCGCTGAGATTTGCCGGGAGTTGCGACCCTCGGGTGCGACGGGGTACTTACGGTTTTACGACAGCGCGACAGCGGGCCGGCCGGCTCATGCAGCCGACTTCGAGACTCCGATCGCGACCGGCAAGGAGCTGGAGTGGCTGGGGGAGCAGCCACTGGCACGGGAGCCGATCGACGAAGACGGCAGCTTCAAGGTCGGCATCGACGATCGGCAGCAGGGCTATGGCGGCGGGGAGATGATCGTCGTCTTGGAATTACCCTTCATGCCTCCCATGAGGGGGCCCGAGGCGGCCTTTCCCACACAATTTGTGTTGCTAGGTCAGCTGAACCCGCAATGGTCACATGCGACGGCAACGCCACGCTGGGCTTGGAACCACTGCATCCCGAGCAGCACTTGGTGCCTCCTCTTGCGCAGCTTTCATGTCTGCTGCCTTGCAGGGACCTTGCGATCGGCCGCATCACATTCCCCGATCGCCAGCGTGCACCTGAAATGGTTGGCTACCGCAGATGGACCGACGCTGCAGGCCGTCACAGACGCGCAAGGGGAATTTAGGATCTGGTGGCGCGGCGATGCTGCATCACTTGCAGGAGCGGAGGCTAGGTTTTCATTGGCGATGCCAGACGGGTCGCCGCTGACTTTGCTGGAAAAGGTGCCCACCTGCACACACATAGCGCATTCATGCAGTTGTCTCACCTTGCTGGCCACGACATCTGCCTAAGATATATTTCCGACACCAATTCGTTTTTTTTCAACACTTCCCAATTTGCCAAGGCCATTACGCTCGTAACGGACCTTGGCTTTTTTTTGCGCAACAATTTTGTCGTTTTGGAAATGCCGACGGATGCGGGGGCAGACCACCAACAGAAAACAAGGCGCAATAACCGACTCAGGGCTTGCGAAACAGCTCCTTCAACTTTGCACGAAGGCCCTGCTTGGCAGCGGTGTCACGCAACACCGATCCAAACTCGTAGAATGCAATTTTCCAAGGATTGTAGGTCTTGAAATCCTTGGTCAGGCCATACCGCACCTCTTCGCACTCCTCCTCGTATGTGCCAAACAGTTTGTCCCAGAAAATGAAGACGGCCCCGTAATTTTTGTCGACGTATCGGGGATTGCTGCCATGGTGCACGCGGTGGTGGCTGGGGGTATTGAATATCCACTCAAACGGGCCGAGCTTGGGAACGACGCGGGTGTGCAGGAAGACTTGGTAGAAATAGGAGAATGCGTCGGTCGTGATGATGATGGCCGGTGGGAAACCCAGCAGCAGCATCGGCGTCCAAAAGATGGCGTGAAAGAGGTTGTTGAGGAAATTGCCCCGCACGGCCGTGGTCACATTCATTTTTTCAGAGCTGTGGTGGGCCACATGCAGCGCCCAGAAAAACCGCGTGGTGTGCGACATGCGGTGGTACCAATAAAACATGAGGTCATTGATGAGCAATCCGACAATGAACCAGAGGATGGAATTCTCGGGAAACCCCCATGGCACGATGTGGAAGATCGAGGTGTACATGACCATGATGGCAGCCTTGCTGCCCACCTTGGTCACAAACGTGAGCAGGCCCAAGGCAACATTGACCAGCGTATCTCGCTGTTCAAATAGTTCGAGGTTGTGTCGGCGACTGAGGATGGCTTCGGTCGTCGCCAAAACCACAAAAACCACCAACGACATGATGGATGTCCATTCGATCAACATGGCAATCAGGAACGATGACTTTAGCTGGCAAAATTAAAATCAGGCTTACGAAAATTCCAAACGAATGTTAGTCGATCAGGTGATTTCTACCCATGTCTCAGGCTGTAAAAAATACATGGCGGCAAAGCCTGCGCCTGCTCATGTTCGCCCGTTCATCCCCGGCCAGGTGGTCGCATGGCCTAGAGCCGCACGACCTTGCGTTGAAATTGGTGGCCGGCCGATTGGTAGCTGAACACATACACGCCCTGGGCTAGGTCTGCCAGCGACCACGTGAGTTCCGAGGTCGCCGTGCCCGGCGACCAAGCGGATTCCATCATCAACCTGCCCTCGACATTCCACAGCTTGGCCGTTCCGGCATCTGCGGTGGCAGGCTTGAAGACGATGAGCGCTGGGCCTTGGAAGTAGGCAAATGAATGGTCGCGGGGTGACAAGCGCAAGACCTCGGCGACGTTGCTCTGCAGTTGGTCGCCGGTGTAGTCCAGGCTGGTGAGGCGGTACCAGAGGTCCTGCCCCTCGGGATCCTTGTCCCACCATTCGGTCTTGCCCTTCACACTGCCCAGGGCCTCAAAATCGTGGCCATCGAGGCTGCGCTCCACCAGCCAATTCACCGAGCTCAAGTCAGTCGACAGCGTCCAGGTCACCCGCACGCCCTCGCCGATGTCGCGGGCCTGCAAGTGCAGGTCGTGCCGCACCGGCAGCACGATGAAGCCACAAAATCCCTCGTTGGAACTCATCGCCGACACATTGTCGTAACCTGCCGGGACAAAGAAGCAGCCATTGACGACCGCGCCGCTCGCGCGGTAGCGAGGTGCCTGCAAGGGGGCGCGCACGGTCCACGTGTTGGTGGCCGGGTTGTAGGTCTCATAGTGGCCGGTCATGGGATAGCCGCCTGCGGCGTGCAGCAGCGAGCCGTCTGATCCGCCCGCGTGGATCCATCGGGCGTAGGTCATCGGGGCGCGCGTGGTCCAGCTATTGGTGGGGATGTCGTAGGCCTCACAGACACCCGTGCCTGCACCTGCGTAGCCACCAAACGCATAGACTTTGGTCCCGATGAGCCCGATGCCATGCTCGTAGCGCGCGGTCGGCATCGGCGTGCCAGTGGACCAGGTGTTGGTCGCGACATCGTAGATCTGCACATTGTTCATGACACCCGCTCCCGTGCCGCCGATGCAGTAGATTTTGCCGGCATAGGCGACCGAGGCGATGCCGTAGGCAGCCACAGGCACCGGGGCACGGGTGCTCCAGGTGTTGGTGGCGATGTCATAGACCTGATGGTTGGTCGATGGCGAGCCCGTGTAGCCGGCCATCACGTAGATCTTGCCATTCCATCCCGAGACTGCCGCATAGGCGACCCCGACGGGGATCGGTGCCAAGACCTGCCAAGTGTTGGTGGCCGGGTTGTAGGCCTCAAAGTTGTTCCATCCCAATCCTGAGACCGAGTACAGCCTGCCGCCATAGCTCGCACAGGTATGGCCCCATCGTGCCGAGGGTTGCGGGGCAAAGTAGTTCCATTGCGCTGCGACGTGGCTGCACAATAGCAATAGGGATCCTAAAAGGAGTGCGACATAGTACCGAGGCTTCATAGATAACGACTGATTGATTGAAGGTCAATGTAGCAAATTCTCGGCAATTTCCAAAGGGTTTTTCAACCTAGGGATGCCTCCTTCTGGGAGCAGGTGGAGGGATTACGCGGTTCGTCGGCCATCCCCAAAGTCTTGTTTGTGGGCCGACGAACGATCGTTGACCGCCAAAACATGATTCGGCTGCGCCGAATCTGGAATCATCATGACCGTTCGTCGGCCCTCAGCGTAGTTTTGGGGTGGGCCGACGAACGGGAGCCCTCAGCGTTGTATTGGGGAGGGCCGACGAGCGGGTGCCCCCAGCGTTCTTTTGGGGAGGGCCGACGAACGGGTGCCGAATTTGTGGTACGCTGGTTTGCAATGCGCTTGTGCCGATAGCGGCAGATTTCGTATCATTGCGGCGTCTTTTGAAAATTAGTCTCTCAAAACCACGAAGAAAATGGGAAGAGCGTTTGAATACCGCCGTGCCTCCAAGGAAAAACGTTGGGACAAGATGTCCAGGATTTTCCCTAAACTCTCCAAAGCCATCACGATCGCCGCCAAGGAAGGCGGCGCAGACCCTGAGTCCAACGGCAAGCTCCGCTCCGCGATCATGAACGCGAAGGCCGAAAACATGCCCAAGGACAACATCGAAAACGCCATCGCAAGGGCCTCGGGCAAGGATGCCGAGGAAATGAAGGAGGTGATCTATGAGGGCAAGGGCCCCCATGGCGTCATGGTCGTGGTCGAGTGTGCCACCGACAACCCTGTGCGCACCGTCGCCAACGTCAAGAACTATTTCAGCAAAGCCGGCGGAGGCATGGTCCCCACCGGTTCCTTCGAATTCCTGTTTTCGCGCAAGGCCGTGTTTGAGGTCACCTCAAAGCCGGGCTTGGACCTGGAGGAACTCGAATTCAGCCTCATCGATGCGGGTTTGGACAGCATCGAGGCCGAGGACGACAAGATCTACATCTACGGTAGCTTCACGGCCTTTGGCACCCTCGCCAAGGCCATCGAGGAGCTGAAGCTCGAGGTCACCAAATCATCCCTGCAACGCCTACCCAATAGCCCGGTGGAATACTCCGAGGAACAGTTGCTCGACATCGAGAAAATGCTCGACCGGATCGAGGAAGACGAGGACATTCAGAATGTGTTTACCAACATTGCTTGAGAGCGTGGAGAGTGAAAAGTGAAGAGTGAAAAGTGAAGAGTGAAAAGTGAAAAGTGAAATGAGAAGAGTGAAAAGTGAAAAGTCACGGACAGCTTTTTCGCCACTTTTCACTTTTCACTTTCA
>JANMIM010000341.1:0-6019 GCA_031375795.1 Bacteroidota bacterium | reverse complement strand
CTCACCAATGTTGTAGTAGCCGGTGAGGTAGGAGAGGTTGATGTCTGGGACCAATTGCCGCAACCAAGGGGTATAGCTGAGGCCCACGCCGAATTTCTTCTCGGAGAAGGCGAGGGCAGACAAATTCCAGTGAGATGCATTGGCGTTGTCGGCGATGGCCACGCCAGCCTCGCCAAGGCCACCGCTTCTCGAGTCTGGGCAAATCATCAGGAAAGGCACCGCCGTCGTGATGGCTTTGATGTCTTGGCCAGCTGTGGTCGAGGATTGGGCATGCAACCTGCCGATACCCATGGTAGCAAACAAAGCAGCACAAGCAAAAACTGTCAAAAATACCTTCATTTTCATCGTATTCTACTTTTGTTCCCCAAGTTGCCCCGAGGAGTTCCTATTACCTGTCAATTCTAAAAATACTTACAAAAGTAGATAATTATCCGATAGGCTTAAATATTTAGGCTAAGATAGTTCTTTTGCCCATAAGGTCAAGAATACCACAAATTTTTTTCTCACAAACGACGCATCCATGAGCTCCTGACCATTCAAAGTTGCGACTCCAGCTTGAAACAAACTAGGCAAATTTTAAGGGACACACTTCCGACCCCATTGCCTTTTCATTCCACGATATCACAATTCACAAGAGCCATTCCCCCAAGGCCGCACCAAAAAAATGCTGGACCTATCGCGTGATGGATCCAGCATTCATGGCCCGCAAGGGCCTATTTCACCTCAGGAGCACGAGCTTCTCGAAGGTCGAGATACGCTCCCCTGTGGTTTGGTCCTTCACGATCACTTCATAGACATACACACCACGACCGATCAGGTCCCCATAGTCGTCTGTGCCGTCCCACTCGAGGTCGCAGAAGAGGTTGCCTTCGGCAAAGAAGTTGTCTTCCAAGGTCTTCACGAGCTTCCCAGACACCGAGTATACCTTGATCAAAATCGTGAGTGCGCTACCGTTGCGGTTGTGCTCGATGAAGAATTTGGTGTTGGTGGTGAATGGGTTGGGATAATTGAGGACGTGGCCCAGGGCCATGCTGGCATCGTCGGCCACCACAAAGTTGATCTCGCCCTGCTTGCTGTTGTTGGCGACGTCCCATACCTTGACGACGAGGTTGTGCTCGCCAGATTCCAAGTCCTTGAAGGGATAGCGGATCGTGCCTTCCTTATAGGTATTGCGACCGGCTTCATAATAGTCGTTGAGCAGATACACGTTGCTTTCATCGCGGTCGAGGATGCCTGTAAGCTCATGACCGATCCCTGTGCCTACCGTATTGATGCCATTTTCATCAAATATCTCGGCGATCAAGAGGGGATCTGGACCGACCAGACCGCCGTCTGCAAACTTGATGTCGTTCATGAACAAATCCAAGTCGGGTGCACGGTTGTCGACGATGGGCACCGACCCACTGCCGCCGATGTAGACTTTTTCGTCACAGCCGCCGCCATCAGAGGTTAAGTCATTGTAATAGAGGCTGATCTTGCCGTTGAGATTGGCCAATTGATCCTCGTAGGAGATGTCGACGGGGACTACAAATTGAAAGGAGAAAAGGCCATTTTGCACGGTGGAAGTGCCCTTGAAGACCCGGTTTTTTTGCCAGATGAAGTCAAATGGCTTGCGGCGGGTGCGAAACTTGGAGGGCTTGTCAAAGACGGTGATGTAAAGGTCGCCGCTGTAGCCACTCATCAAGTTGTCGTTCACGTCACGGGCCTCGCCCTCGATGGTGATCAGGTTCAGCGCGCCCAGCGTGTCCACGATGGTGTCGCTCACGGTGATGCCATTGATCTTGGTGACGACGGCCTGGTGCTGTGGGTAGGCGAGCTGCATCGCCGGGTCACCCAACAGGGAGAAGTTGCGATTGTTGGTGGAGCCGCCCCAGCTGGCGTTTTTGGTGCGCATGAAGACCTCGCCCATCGTGGGCCAGCGGTTGTTGAGCACGTCAAAATCAAATACGTTGTCGTAATAATTGGTGTTGATCGTGTGGTTGGGGCCGGAAAACACGACGCGCACGGTGGTAAACATCGCGATGCCGCCGCCATCTGGGCGTAGCACGATGGTCTCGGCACCCGACTTGCGCGACGGGTCGTCCCACCTGCCAAATTCGCAGGTCGCGGTGACATAGGCGGGCAGGCGCACACCGTTGGAGAGTTTATTGATGTCGGAAATGTCCAGGATCTGCGCATTGCTCCAGCCGACCTCGCCGCCATGGCCCGTGTAGTTCACCAGCAGGCTGCCCTCGTCGAGCGCCTTGAGCAGGGCCTCTTTGCCATCGGGAAACCGGTCGCCAGAGGCTTGGTTTTCCATGACATAGTTGTCCATATAGATCTTGTCGACGTTGGCGCAGGGGGCATTGGTCTCAATGGGTGAGGAATAGCCGTCTGCTTGGACCGCGTGGACATTGTTGTCGGCATCCTTGTGGTCGGCGACGAGCACTACGCGGTTGCGCCATGGGCCGTAACCTGCGGCATCGTTGTGGTAGGAGATGATCTTGTTGACCATGTCGTCTGCCTCTAATGCCGTGCCTACCGGCAACCTCCCGACGGCCACGTCCAGGCCGTGGTCGGAGAGCTCGGTATCACCCTCGGCCAGAAACAATGGAATGATCTCGCCGTCGCGGCTCGCGGCCTGCTCCCCCCAATGGCCCTCGCCATCGTCCAGGAATCCATAGTAGTCGTCGCTACAGTAGCTGCCGGTCGGCAACTGAGAGCGGCGGCTTTGATAGGTCGCGATGAAATTGCTGCCGACGGGCGTCTGGATATGCTTGTAGTCATAGGAGCCGTCGCCGAGGAGCATCACGTATTTGATCGTAGGCGTGGCGCCGCCCATGCCGCGGTCGTAAAACATCTTCACAAAATCCCTGATCGCCGTGGGGTCCTGGGCTCCTGAGCTGAATTCATTGTAGATATCCCCCACATACACGACATGCACGCTTTGCCCATACTCACTGCGGTGAAATGCCGCAAGGCGTTCGGCAGCTCCCGCAAAGGCAGGATGGGTAATGATCAGGAAGTCGACTTGGCCCAGCGCATGCAGATTTTGGTTGGGGATGGCTTTGGAGGAAATCGGGCGCAGAAAACTCGCCCCGTTGAAGGCAATGAAGCGCTTGTTGCTATCGGCATTGACCGTGAAGCTCAGGGTGCTGCCGTTGACCGTGGAGTAGAGGACCCGCACATTGAGCGGGTCGGTCACGTCCCAAACCTGGTGGTTGGCCGAGGCGCCGTCGAGGGCATAGGCAAACACTTGCCCAGGACCCACATTGTCATTTGCGGTAAACGTGTAGACGGGCTGGTTGGCAATGTTGAGGCTCTGCTGGTACTCATACTCGACGTAGTCGAGGAATCCCACCGAGCCTGTGGTCGGCTTGCTGTAGCTCAATTCCAGATTCATCTGAGCATCGCCAAATTGCGTCGAGGGGATGTTGAAGGTCTGGTTGTTGCAGTAGTAGTCGGTGGTCCCGTATTCGCTGGAAGTCGCGGCCATCGGCAGCACAGCAAATGTATTGCCCCCCTCATGCACCGTGAAGCTGCTGCCCACGCCAACAGAGCGTGCACCGACACGCACGGTCGTGCGCACATTGCTGCCTGCCACGACAGCCGGCAGGTTGAAATCAAAGTTCTGGGAGGTCGTGAGGTCAAATCGTTCACCCATCCACAACCTGCCCGAGATGATCGAGTTGTACTTGTCGGACTCATAGTGCCCAAACTTGGTGGTGTAGGTGGGGGTGAAGTTGGGGGTGGGTGCTGAGAGGTCCAATTGTGCCCTTCGGCCGGGTCCATTTCCCCATGTCACGAAGTAGAATGTCGTGTCGGAGTAGAAGTTGGGAAAGAAGATGTAACGGTTGAGGGTGTCGCTCTTTTCCCAGCGGCCGACGCCCGGGGAATAAAACGCAAAATAATCGTTGCTCCCAAACTGCCCGTCGCCCTCGCCTTGGGCGATCACAGCATTTTCCACCAAGTCGTCATGCGGATAAGTACCGGCGATCTGCGGCAGTGTGGCTCCGCCATTGCCATAGATCTTGACCGTGCGCGGATCGATGTTGGCGGGATCCACCCCCAAGCCGGTGAAGAAGGAGTGGTCCAGTTGGTACATGCCCTCGGCGGTCACCCCGATCTTGTACCAGTTGCCGCCGCTGAGCACGCTTTGGTTCACATAGCCCATGCGGCCATTGTAGGTCTGCTGCTTGCGCTTGGCATCGACGCGCTTGGAGATGCTGTAGCTGATGCGAGCGGCCTTGAGGTAGCGGTCGCCACGTGTGCTGACCAGGATTGGGTAGATCCTTACGTGCTGGTAATCATCTCCCTGGATCGTGATCACTTGGCCTGTGACCACGTGTGAGTTGGGGTACCAATCGTTGGAAGATTTTAACTTGGCTGCCGATACCGTTTCTTGGAAGAGGGGACTGCTGACCTCGGCGGGCTGCTCGGCTTGCGCTTGGGACACGGTCACCGATTCATTTTTGCCGACCGGCACAAGCAGGTCGTAATAAGGCAGGTTGGGGACGGCGTCGTCGAGGGTCGCGCCTTCAAACCATGGCGCGGTCACCAGCTTGTTCAGGTCGCCGATGGCATTCACTGGCATATCGGGCAGCCATATCGGAACAAAAAGTCCATTTTGGCCATCGAAGCGGCTTTTTTCTACGGTGGTTGGCTTGGGTTTCCCGGGCTGGCCCTCTGCCTGTGGCCTGCCTGGCGCAGTTTCCACGCTGGGTCTCCCTGGCGCAGTTTCCACGCTGGGTCTCACCGGCGCGCTCTCTACAGCAGGCACCGCAGGCCGGGGATCGGTCTGGGGCCTTGCGATGGCGGGTTTGCCCGCAGGTGCGGCCTCGCCAGTGACCTTCTGGGCCAGCAAGCCGCCCATGGTAGCGCCCGTGAAGGCAAGAGCAAGAGCAAATCGAAAGATGTTGTACTTCATACTGAACCGACTTCCTATCATCTGTCCTGCAAATATCCAAAAAAACACGTGGGCAGGGTAGGCAAATATCATTACCCTACGATGCTAACCACCAATGCGGTCGGATTGTTGCCCAGCATTCGCCCTCCAATCGCTTGAAATGTCGGTGAGGATACCAAAAAGCTGTCGTAAATTTTGATTTTCCGAGCATTCCTACCAATTTGACTACATGAGCGCATCCAAGAAATCCCCTCCGCCAAAGGCCAAGCCTGCCCGGGTCTCATCGGCTCCCAGCCGCAAGCCCAGCACAGGTCCCTTTGCCGCTGGATTCTGGCTGCAGCACCGCTGGCCAGCACTTATTCTCCTGTTGTTGCCACTCCTGTTGTATGTACAGAGCGCAGGTTTTGGCTACGTGCTCGACGATAAGATCGTGCTTTCAGAGAACAAATTCGTGCAAAAGGGTAGCAAGGGCCTGCGTGAGATCTTCGCGACGGAGTCGTTCACAGGATTTCTCGGCGCGCAGCAAGACCTCGTGGTGGGTGCGCGCTACCGACCGCTGTCCATCGCGACATTTGCGATCGAGCACCAGGTGTTTGGGGCCAAACCGGGCATCAGCCATGGGATCAACATCCTTTTGTATGCGCTCACCGCCATGCTGCTCTACCGACTTTTTTTCCTGCTGCTGCCGCCGCCCAAGGACGCACAATGGTTTTTCACGGTGCCATTCGTCGGGGCGCTGCTCTTTGCCTTGCATCCCGTACACACCGAGGTCGTCGCCAATATCAAGGGGCGCGACGAGATTTTGGCGCTGCTGCTGGCGCTTGCGAGCATGTATGCGGTGCTGCGCCACCTTGCGACAGGGCAGGTGCTGTACCTGATCGCTGCGCCTATCCTGTTTTTGATGGCCCTGCTCGCCAAGGAAAATGCCCTCACATTTGTGGCGGTGGTGCCGTTGGCGATTTTGCTTTACCAGCCCGATGCAGGCATCAAGAAAGTCGGCATCGGTATGGCGGCCTTGCTGGTGCCGGCGGTCGTCTTTGTGCTCATTCGCGCGTCGGTCGTCGGCTATCTCTTGAGCAGTGGCAAGGACGTGACCGACCTCATGAACAATCCGTTTGTCGATGCCACCACGGG
>JANMIM010000338.1:0-1778 GCA_031375795.1 Bacteroidota bacterium | reverse complement strand
GTCGCCATTCTCCAAGCCAAGGCCATGCAATTGCCATTGATAGTCATGGACTTGCGGAGCAGAGATCTCGTCGGCGATCAGAAAGTAATCCTTGCGCACAAACAGGGGCTTGCGCACGATCGTGGCTCCCTGATAGCCCGTCCGCACCTCGGCATAATCGATCTTTCCCAAGGAAAACCAATTCTCCAAAAAGCCATCGCTATCGCCTGCATTGCCCGAAACCGCCTCATTGCCGGCCAGTCCATCGACCAAGACCATGTTGTGGTGGCTCGGTCCGTCGACCTCGTCGCGGCGCTCCCATTTCAGGTATCCCGGGTCGATCGCGAGCTCTTGTGCGCGCGCGTGCAGGATGAATGAGGTCACGTCCACATGGTTGTGCCCGTTGGCGCTCGTGCGCGCGCGCCCTTGCTTTGCTGAAATGTGGAAATAGGTCGATGTGCTGTCCCAGCCGCTGCGCATCACGAGGTCACCGCTGCTGGGCATGGCCTGCAGCAATTCGTAGGGCGTCGCTCCATAAGGCGTCATGGCAGAGATGTAATCGGCCACAATGTCGTCTGAGCTGTGGTGCAATTGGTCCCAAAGCGAGGTCGGGGCGGCTTGGTGGAACCGCGAACCATCGTAGGTGGGCCGAAATTGCGGTTTCTCCATCATCGTCATGTCTGCGTTGTGGGTATGTGCAAAACAATCCTCCAACTGCGGGTCGCGCCCATCGGGCATGCGATTGCGCATCACCCACTCCCATAGGTAGTCGAAATTGGGGTCGTGAAAGGGATGCCGCACGCTGCGCGTCGAGTTGTCAAACGTCACCGACAGCGTGGTGTCAGGCAGAAAATTGCCCATGGCGTGAAAAAACTCAATGCAATGCCGCATGCCAAACCGCAGGTAATGAGGCCCCTCGGAGTAGCCTGCCATCTGACCGGGTTCCGATTGGCGCAGGGTACTGCGCCAGAGCACGTTGTCGATGTGGTACAGTGCCGTCTGTATCCAGGTGCTCGCACGGCCGTCGACGTCGCTGCTGTCGGCATCGTTGAGCACCACCGCCGCCATGCCGATCGCGCCACAGGCACGGAGCGTGTGATTGTCCACATGCAAACTCGTGAGGCCCAGGCCGAAGGTGTTGAATGCCACCTGTGTATGTAGATTGGTCGCATATTGATGGAGCCTGATCTTGGCGGTCGTGAGCAGCGAGTCGGGCACACCTGCACCTTTGAGAAGGTCGTATGCGATCATGTTGTCGATGAGCTCATTGCTGCGCCAGAGGTAGTTTCCAAAGTCGGGATAGGTCTCCACGGCGATGTTCATGCTGTTGATGAGCAAGATGGCCCGGTCGCGCAGCACGATGCCCTCGGCGTCGGTGAGTGTATCCAATCCACTCGGCAAGAGCGGCTTGCGGTCGAGCAGGTAGACATAGGCGCAATTCTTGGCACGATGGGCTGCGATGCGTCGGTTGGAATTGGTATTGAGGGGAAATGGGGGCTGCCCCCCGGCATCGGTGTACACGCCGCGGTAGAAGCCGTGCATCTCTGGATTGGTCTCGATCCAATTGATCACTGCGGGGATTTCCGAGGCCCGAAGCAAGGTACGCGGATAGGAAAAATCGGCATTCGAGGGGCTCCAAGCGCCTTGGGCCAAAATCTCTTGGGGCGGGAATACCAGGCAAGTCATCAGCATCAAACTGCCAATGAAAGACAAGCAAGTTCGTTTTGCAAAATTGGTCCGGGACAAATGCATTGATTTCATGGGAGAATATGATCCGACTTGAAAGCTCATGAAAAAAT
>JANMIM010000295.1:0-6484 GCA_031375795.1 Bacteroidota bacterium | reverse complement strand
TGGGAACTCACCAAGAGTCCGGCGGGTGCAAAACAATGGGTCGCCAAAAATGCCGTCGCAAGCATTCCGGATGCA
The DNA here is from genome assembly GCA_031375795.1 of Bacteroidota bacterium. Taxonomy (GTDB): domain Bacteria; phylum Bacteroidota; class Bacteroidia; order J057; family JADKCL01; genus JADKCL01. The sequence continues at coordinate 6,409 of JANMIM010000295.1, read as the reverse complement.
TTCGACCCCAACAAGAAGCAATTGCCCACGATGCTCACGACCGACCTTGCGCTGCGCTACGACCCTGTTTATGAGAAAATTTCGCGCAGGTTCATGGAGCAACCCGAGGAATTTACCAAGGCATTTGCAGCCGCTTGGTTCAAACTTACGCACCGCGACATGGGGCCACGTGCCCGTTACCTCGGTCCCGAGGTTCCCAAGGAAAACTTCATCTGGCAAGACCCAATCCCTGCGCTGAACCACCCCGTGATTGACGCCAAGGATATTGCAGACTTGAAAGCCACGATCCTGAAATCAGGATTGACGACCGGTGAATTGGTTGCCACCGCTTGGGCTTCGGCCTCGACCTTCCGCGGCAGCGACAAGCGCGGCGGCGCCAATGGCGCCCGCATCCAACTCGCCCCGCAAAAAGACTGGGCCGCCAACAATCCCGCGCAGCTCGCGAAGGTGTTGCAGGTGTACAGCAAGATCCAAAAGGACTTCCAAGCGAAATCTGGCACGAAAAAAGTCAGCATCGCCGACCTGATCGTGCTCGGCGGCACGACTGCGGTCGAGAAAGCCGCCAAAGACGCGGGTTTCCCCGTGCCCGTGGCCTTCAAGCCCGGCCGCATGGACGCCACGCAGGAGCAGACCGACGTGGCATCGATGGCCGTCTTGGAGCCGATGGCCGATGGTTTCCGCAACTATAGCAAGGCGCAATATACCGTCCCCACCGAGGCCCTGCTCGTGGACAAAGCGCAATTGCTCACGCTCACCGCGCCTGAAATGACTGCGCTCGTGGGCGGCCTGCGGGTGCTCGACGCCAATTATGACCACAGCAAGCACGGCGTTTTCACCAGCCATCCCGGCACCCTGAGCAACGATTTCTTCGTGAACCTGCTCGACATGGGCACCGTCTGGACCGCAACCGACAAGACCGAAGAAGCCTTCGATGGCAAGGATCGCGTCACCGGCACGCTGAAATGGACGGCCACCCGCGCCGATTTGATCTTCGGCTCCAACTCGGAGCTGCGCGCAGTTGCGGAGGTGTACGCGAGCGCGGATGCGAAGGAGAAGTTTGTGAAGGACTTCGTAGCCGCCTGGGTGAAAGTGATGGAGTTGGATCGATTTTGAATTTGTTTGAAGGGATATTTTTGAGAAGGCCGATTGCGAGATCGGCCTTTTCGTTTTTTTTTGGGGGGGGAATGATAGCAAAACCGACGATGCCGCACATCGGGAGCAGGAATAGGTTGAACATGGACGCCTTTTGCTGTAGATTAAGGGTTTGAAATCCCCCTGAAACCACTTGAAAGCACTTTGGCTCCTCCCCATTTTCCTCTTGGCAGCACGCTCAATTGCCGCCCAAAAGCACTTCACGCTCCATTCCTTCATCGGCACCCAATCGGTGGAGATCAATGGGAAGCTGTATGCGGTCGATAGCCTGGGGACGCGCATCGCGACGCGCTATCCTCGGTTTGATACGCTCATTTTCAGGACGTTGTCGGCGGAGATGGACGAGCCTGTGATCTGCAATTTCAAGCCCGACAGCGCCTATGCGGTCTCGGTGGCTTGCTGCGGCTCGCTGGATATCGTGCCGATGTCCAAGTACAGCAACGACAGCTTGCGGTTTTGGGACTGGGATGCCGATTTTGAGAAAATCACGCGCGTGCTGGTGGATCAACCCTACATTTCGATCCGCACCAAGCGCAAACCCCAAGACTCCATCTACGCCTGGCATGCCGACGCCGCCTGCCTGACCGCGCACCAAACCATCTCCAAGCGCCTGTGGAGAATGGGCGTGCCTCCCAAGTGCTACTACTGGAACAACATCACGTACATCTCGTTTTTTGAGACCGACGATCGGCTCCCGAGCCACGAGGAGACGGATATGGAGGAGTTTTTGGGCATCGCGAATATCGTGGAGCTCACGTCGATCGCGTTTCGGCTCTTTGATGATCAGCGATTTGTGATTGTGTATGATCGGAAGCGGAATGCGGTGAGGCTGACGTATGAATGAGGTGGATCGACGCTTTTGATTTGCAATCCTCAGGGATCGTGGCGGTAGGTTTGAGAAGCTTATTCTATAGAATCAGACTATTGCTACAAAATCGCGCTCCAATTCCACGGTCACCCTCCCACCTCCTCCACCAAAAAATCCCCCACATTCCTCGTCGATACATCAAAGCCGATCCCGAGCAGCACGATCTTTTTTCCCGCAGCCAAATATTGCTGATGGTAGCCCTTACTTTTGAGCTGCGCCATCGCGGAGGCGGCGTCGCCGAGCTTGAACTCGACGATGTAGATGTGGCCATTGGCGGTGATTGCGGCGTCGATGCGGCCTGTGTGCGTCATCACTTCGGCCTGGATATCGTAGCCGAGGAGCCGCAGCACGAGGTAAAACATGGTGTGGTAATACTTCTCGTAGTTTTCGATGCCTGCATGCGCGTCCGGTTGGATCGGATAGGCGATGCCTGCGAAGAGGGCTTTGATCGTTGCCACAAAGGCTTCCGTTTCGCCAGCTTTCAGCTGAGCGTTCATCTTGCGAATCAGGCTATCGGTGTTTTACTTGTTCTTTTCTGCAAATTCAGAAAGCAGGTGAAAGGAAAAGGCATTGGCAACCTCCTTATTGGGGAAGTCCAGGGTTACGGATTGATCAAACTGGTTGTATTTTTTGATCGTGAGGTAGCCGGTTTGGAAAAGGAGCGACTTGATTTCAATCGCCTCAAAGTCAAACGTATTGAAGGCTTGCAAGGAAACCTCCTTGTCCACCAAATCAAAGATGCCGTATCGCCCTTTACGGATCAATTTCATCAAAAACGTGGGCGTGCCGGTCGCAAACCAATAGTCCTGAAAGCGCCTCTTGCTCAGCAGATTGAGGATGGAAAATGGATTGTACACAAAATTTTCGCCATCCCAAGAGTAGCCATTGTACCACGTTTTCATCTCGGCCATCACATCGAGCGGACTCCCTGCAAATCTAGATTTGAGCGCATCGAGATAGGTGGGAAAATTGTCCTGGATCTCTTGCTGCGTATAGCCGAGCATGGATGCATAATCCTCGTCGAGTGTGATGTCGTTGAGGTTGTTCAAGTCAGAGAAGATGGAGACCTGGCTGAATTTGGAGACGCCCGTGAGGATCAAAAACGCGATGGAATGATCGAGGCCCTTGAGAACTGAATAGAGATTCTTGAGCTTCTGCCGATTTTGATTGACCAAGTCCAAGTCGTCGATGTTGTCGATCAGGGGCTTGTCATACTCATCGACGAGAATGGCGACCTTTTGATCCTTCCCAAGCTCCCTGACCAGTTCCACGAGCCGTCCCGCATTGGTGCTCTCCGCAAGTTCCAAGCCGTAGGCTTGCGCAATTGCTACCAATTCTAGCCTGATTCCCTCATCCAGGTCAATTGCACGCTTGGAAATCTGGGTAAAATCGAGCTTGATCACCGGCCGTGGCTCCCAATCGATCTTGTCTTCGATCCAAAGCCCCTGGAACAGCGCCCGATCACCGTCAAAGATCGCCTTGAGTGTACTGATCAAGAGCGACTTGCCAAAACGTCGTGGACGTGAGAGAAAATAGTAATTTCCCTTCGTAATGAGCCGATGGTAGTATTCGGTCTTGTCCACATAGATGTTGTTCCCCAAAATCAATTTCGGGAAATCCTGAATGCCGATCGGGAGCTCTTTTGGTGCCATTGCCTTGCAAAGATAGGATTTTTGAGGAAAATGGGAGCGGATGACGGCACTGCCCATCGGGTGCAGTGGCATTGCCTCTCCTCCCACCCGTTCACAATTGTTGTGTAACCCAAGTAACCCATCTGCAAGCTCAAAATCCCGTACTTTGTGACATGAATCAAGATGAAAATACAGCAGTCGGCACAACGGTCATACGCATGCTCAAGCGCAATGCACTGACAATCATAGGCATCGGGCTTGGCGCGGTCGGCGGCTACCTCTATTACCACTTCGTAGGCTGCGCGAGCGGCAGCTGCGCGATCACCTCCAGCCCCGTCAACAGCACAGTTTATGGTGCGGTGATGGGCGGATTGCTCTTAAGCATCTTCAAAGTCAAAAACTCCAAGGCAGCATGATGGAAATGAAAGCAAGGATCCTCACGGGATGGACGTTCCAACGCTTGGTGTTCTTGGTCGTGGGCGTGTACCTGCTCATCTCGGCAGCGATGGATCAAATGTGGATGGGCGTGTTTTTGGGTGCCTATTTTGCCGCGATGGGTTTGTTCGCCTTCGGTTGCGCAGCCGGAGCCTGCGGCGCACCGATCTTTGGTGGAGGCAACAAGCAGCAAGCTGCTGACGTAAACCCAGAGAAGTTGGAAATTGAATTCGAAGAAATTAAATCAAAATAAAATGGCAACGACATTCTCCGAGATGATCAATGGTGACACGCCGACCCTGGTGGACTTTTCCGCCGAATGGTGTGGACCTTGCAAAATGATGGCTCCCATCCTCAAAGACCTGAAATCTCAGCTCGGCGAAACGGTGCGCATCATCAAAATCGACGTGGACAAAAATCCCAAGGCAGCCGCCGCCTACCAAATCCAAAGCGTTCCGACCCTGATGGTCTTCCAAAAAGGAGAAATCAAATGGCGCGAATCGGGCGTGGTGCCGACCGCAAAATTGGCATCGGTGATCCAGGGTCTGCCGCAATAGGGGCATTGAATTTGAATCCAGCTGCTCGTCGCCTGCAAATTGGGCGCTGGCAGCGGATACACAAAAGCGAAAAAGGCTGGTCTGGGGATCGGCCTTTTTTATTGCGCGGGATTGGGCGCTTCGTGCGGTTGGTCTGCTGCGGTCGCTCGAGCAAGGAGGTGAAATCGATGATGGCTGCGTGGGTATTTCGTTTTGGGCGGATCCTCATATTGATTTTTTGCTTATTTTCGTTGACGCGTGTCGAGAAATTTGTTTTCCAAACCTCTCCGCATGCGAATTCTCTCTTTGCCAAGGCCCACACACTATGAAAATAGGAAAACAATTCAATACGCTCACATTCAAGCAATACGTGTTCTATATCGACAACCATAAGGAGTGCACCGACTTCAATACCTTGGGGCTTTACCGGTCGATCGTGGAGAATACAAAATTGACACTCGAGGAGAGGATTGCTGTGCGCGACTATGCGCATCAGACGTTCAGGAAGGCATTTGACTTTTTGCAATTGAAGGATCCCAGCACCTACTTCGATGTCAGCTATTTGGGTGTGGAACTTACCCGCGCGCAGGAAGTGACCATCTGGGACGGCATCCGCATCCTACAGCAAAAAATCCTAGCCGACAAGCGCATCAAACACCGCAATTTTGGGGAGTACTCCAAGCACAATTGTGGGTACGAGACCTGTCCTTTGAATGGGATTATGATCCGGCAGGGTTCTCGCATGGCGGAGATGAATATGCACTTCGTTGATGACCGAAATCCGTATGATCGGCAGGAAAAATCGGAACGGCTTAAGTCGGAAAGGAAAGCTAAGGTGCAAATCATTCGGAGGGAACTGGAGGGGGAATGAATCCCTGGTGGCGCATAAAATACACTTCAGGATAGAAAAATCAAATGCACATCACACAAGAATTCTACACAGGTCCATTTTGCAACGGTCCGCGGAATCCCACGGATGAGGAAGCATTTGACATACATCCAAATAACGTGGCGTTTCTCAATCCAGCCTATCCCTACCTGAATCAATTTCTTGAAAACGTTGCGGATACCGGGATTTGCTTCGGAATTTCCCTCTGGAAAATTGAATTGGAGCCTTCAAGCATTGCAAACTTCAGCACCGAGAATGTACATGCGCTAATCACATCCGGGACGCTACTCCAATACCAGCTTTGGGCCGCCAATGGCCGCCAAGGGCTCATCGAAGAACAGCAAACCGCCGACAACGAGGCCTTGGTTTCCGTTTTCGCAAGGGGGCTCCATGAGTTGCAGGTCCACGGGGAGAATCGCGTCCTTGTTTCCCGGCAATTCTGTGCCGGCTTGGCGCAAGGATTCCTGAACACGCTGGAAGCCACCAGCGGCAAGATCAACCAATTGTTTCATATCCGATATGGTTGGGCAGATTGGTTTGCCTTGGATTCCCACTACGATTTCGGCTATTTGCTCGTCACAGACCGGGCGATTTGGTTGCTGACGTTTTCGGAATCGGATTGAGGACTTCATATTCCTTCGAGTCCGAGGCCTCTGACCGAAGCACCGAATACCATTTGCCTCCAGCGAGCAAAGTTTGTTCTCGCTAGCGGCAAATGGACAATCATTGCGCCTCGGTGCACCGGCGCCCTGCACGCTTGATTGTCTTCCGATAGCTATCGGAACGATCAAAAGGCACCGATGCATAGGAATTTCCGCTTATTGTGACGTGGAAGTGACTGGAAATCATCCTGATCAGCATTCGAAAATCCCCTCCGGTCACAACACCCAAAACCGCC
>JANMIM010000213.1:0-9127 GCA_031375795.1 Bacteroidota bacterium | reverse complement strand
GGTGGCGCGAGCGCCATCGCGGTCGCGGGCATGTTGCATTACGACCACGCTGCGCGCATCAGCCACGACCACGGCGCCACCGCCGCAAGCGGCGAGGGCAATACGGAATTCCTGCGCAGCGGCCGCAACCACGGCCGCTTTGAAACCTGCACCTTGCCCGAGATCAAGGCCCATTTGCTGGCCCAAAAACTGCCTTGCCGACCCTATCACCCCATCGCATGAGCAAAAAAACCATCATCGTAGACTATGAGTTGGGCAACCTCTTCAGTGTGCAGCAAGCTTGCCTGCACGTGGGCTTGGATGCCGAGATCAGCAACGATCCCGCCAAGGTGGCCGCTGCCGATGGCTTGATCTTGCCTGGCGTGGGTGCATTTGGCACCGCGATGCGCAACCTCCGCAAGCGGGGCATCGAGGCGCCGCTCAAGGCACAGGTCGCAGCAGGCATTCCGTTCCTGGGCATTTGCCTCGGGTTGCAACTGCTGTTTACGGAAAGCTCCGAGTTTGACAGCGACAGCGGACTCAACTTGCTACCGGGCAAGGTCTTGCGCATTCCTGCCGAGATACGTGGGCAGCAGACGCGGGTGCCTCAGATTGGCTGGAACGAGATCACGCCGCCGTTTGGCAGGGATTGGAAGGATACACCGCTGGAGCACTTGCTGCCGGGTAGTTACATGTATTTCGTCCACAGCTATTATTGCCTGCCCGACCATCCATCCGACATCATCACCCTCACCGACTACATGGGTCTGGAATATTGCTCTGGCGTGCAGCGCGGCAACATTCTGGCCTTCCAATTCCATCCTGAAAAGAGCGGACCAGAAGGGGTGGAGGTCTACCGCAAGTGGGGCTTGGAAAATGGCTTGATTTGAGGCGGATGTTTCTTATTTTTCCTGAAAAGGTAGGTGCATGCGGATAGCTTGGGGTCAAAAACAGATGAAATGGTACCTGTGGAGGTTCAGGCTTCTCTTTTTGGGCCTCGTGGGAATGCTGTCATTCACCCAACTCACCGCGCAACGAGATGGTCGAAGGCTCGAAGTCGTCCTGGATTCCATTTCCAATCGATTTTCCTCGACCAAGACCGGTAGCGAATTGATCTCGAGCGCCATTTCCATCAACGCCGTGGTGAGCCATGCAGAGAAGACCCGGCCCAAGAGTGACCCGCTATTTGCGGCGGGCTATGCAATGCTCGGGCAGGTCTATTACGCCATGGGGGAGCCGACGCTGAGCATTCAAAACGATCTGAAATCCATCAGCTTACTTTCCAACCAAGCCGTTTTGTCAAACCGCAACCTGCTGCAATTGCTGGAGATGACCGAGCGTGTGGCGCGCAATTATCAGCGACTCGGTGACGTGGCCCATGCGGAGTCCTATGCCTTGCTGGCTGTGAATCAGTCGGATACCTTGCAAGATTCCCTGCCCGACGGGCATGCCTCGGCGCTCATGGTCTTGGCCGACATCTACCAGGGCGCTTCCAAATGGACCGATGCAAGGGGCTGCCTGCTGAAGGCGATGGAGATCAGGATGCAGAAGACGAAGACCGATCGCAATCCAGCGGCACAGCGTGACTTGGCACAAAAACTCGCGGCGACCTATGAGGGCCTCGCACGCAACTTCATCGGAGTCCAAGGTGCTGATTCCGCGCTTTATTGGTTGGACAAGACGCTGCCGCTTCAGAGGCATTGCGGCAACGTCCAGCTTGCCAGCATCTCCCAATCTCGGGCGGCGGCCTACATGGCGCCCTTGCCTTCGGGCGCGCCGGCACCCACCATGTCAGACGCGTTGCCCCATTTTGCACTTGCCGTCAAACTCCGCAAGACCGATTCCATTCCCGACCGATTGGCGGTGGCAGCCTTGCTGGAAGCACAGGCCGATTGCTTCATTCGCCTCGATCGCAACGAGGCTGCGTTGAGATGCCTGCAGGAAGCCTTGATACTGGCAGTGCCGGGATTTCGCGACAGCCTCTCAAAATCCAATCCCAAACCCGAGTTCTGGACCTCCAATCCACTCATGTTTAGGATTTTGGTGGCCAAGGCGGTTGCATTCAAGGCGCTGGGTCAAATGCAGTTTTCCCTCAAATGCTACGAGGACGCCTTTCAGTTTGTCGACCGTCTGCGTCAGGACTACCGGCTTGCGGGGGCTTTGCAGTTTGAAAGCAAGGTGCTGTATGGCCTTTACGAAGACGCCATCGAGCTCGCCTATTCCGAGTACGAATCCACGCAATGGGACACCTACAAGGATCGCCTGTTTTTGCTCATGGAGCGCAGCAAAACCAACGATATCTTGAAATCGCTGCACGATGCCGAGCAGTTGGGAGCAGTGCGCCTGCCAGACAGCTTGCTGCTCGGCCTGCGGCAGCGGCAGGCCTTGCTGCACGAAACACGCGGCACGGGCAGGGCCATCCGCAAGGCGAGCGAGGGGCTGCAACAGTTTCAGTCCCAACTCGACCTCCAGATCCCTGGTTATCAAACGCTCACGGAACCAGCTACATTGATCCAACCGGGTGCTGTGACAGGAATTGCAGATGAGAATGAGGTTTTTTTGGAATACTTTGTAGGTCGGCGTGCCATTTACATCTATGCCTTTGACAACCTCGGGAGCCAATGCTTCCGGGTGCCGATCGATGCAAGTTTTGGGCAGGCCGTGAGCTTGGTCTCCGCGACCGTGAGCCAGGTGCCCGACCCCGCCAAGGTCGAGCTGCAATGGCTGCGTTACCAAAAGGCGGCCCATTTGCTCTACCTCATGCTGGTCGAGCCTGTCGTGCACGCGGGTTTTCACGGCAAGCCTCCCAAATCGATCGTGGTCATCCCCGATGGGCAGCTCGCCATGATCCCGTTTGAATGCTTGCTCACCCGCAGGGGGGGTAGCCTGCACTACCTCACAGCGGCCTACCTCGTGCGGGAATGCAACATCCGCTACGGCCCATCGGCCACCTTGCTTGCGGCGCAGCGGCATCACAAATGGGAGGAATTGAGCGGCATGCTGGCGCTGGCGACCAATCCCAACGGCACGGCCAAAATGTCGGATTTGGACGATGAGGCAGAGGCTGCGGAAAAGGTGTTTGATGGCAAGGCGCTCTATGGCAGGCGCGCCACCAAGGCCGATTTCTTCAAGTTGGCGCACAATTACCGCCTCATGCACCTGGCCTGTATCGGGCAGGTCGATACGCTCATGCCCATGCACAGCCACCTTGTCTTGGACAACGGGGCCGGCAGCATCGACAGTTTGTTTGCGTTTGAGGTGCTGGGCATGCGGCTCTCTGCAGAGCTCACGACCTTGGGCACCCCGGTACAAGCGCCTGGAAGGCTGCCGAGGAGCGAAGACGTGATGACGCTCTCCCGCGCTTTCATGGTGGCGGGTTGCCCGCGCATGCTTGCAAGCCTGTGGTCGCAGCCCGCGCGCATCACGCCCACATCGATCGACAAGTTTTATGAGCGGCTCAAAAAGGGCAAGGAGGTGGACCAATCCTTGCGCGACGCCCGGCTCGACTACCTTGGTTCTTCCAAGGTGATGGACGAGGCAGTCTTGGCGCATCCTTTTTATTGGGCTTCGCTCGTCGACATCGGCGACGATGGGCCTCGGCTATCGCAAGGCCCGACCAATTGGACACCGTGGCTCATCTGGGGAGCGATCGTGGCGATCGTGATCGCCTTGATCCAACGTCGGCAGCGGCGGCAGAGGCGCCGTGGATTGCGGGCATGATGGGGCTGGATTCAGGTGCGAGATGGCTTCCCGATTGCTTGGGGATTCACTTGAAAGATCTTGATTGTATTTGTGTTTGAGGGTGGAAACCAGAATGTGTTTTTCGGTTTCTGTCTATTGTCGAATGTGATTTCGGTTGGATTGTAGGGAATTGCAGGGGAGCGAATCCCGGAATTTTTTGGCGCTATTGGTTTGGGTTCAATGGTTGGTCGTCATGTCCAAAATCTTATTGTAAATGTCTGGTTGTCAGCGAGGTGGCGTATGTGGGCAGGGCATGCCCTGCCCCTGTGGCGTGGATACATGGCATTCTTCTTTTGTTTCGGTTGCTGGTCATTGTGTTCAAATGTCTGTTGCAAATGTCTGGTTGTCAACAATATGGCGTAGGGGCAGGGCATGCCCTACACCCACGCTGTGCGCAAATATCCTTGTCTGGAAACTAGATTTGATAAATTGGTTTCCTGTGTCGATCCCGTTGATTAGTTTCGACGATCACTCGACTGCCTACGACAATGCAGCCATTAAGACAGCAATAGGAAGAGAATCCCAATCGGCAATGCTAGCAGCTGCTCCCAGCCTCAGTTCACGAAGTAATCCAGGGTGTTGCCGACGGCGAAGAAGGAGTAGGCCGTACGTCCGTTGAGACGAACGGTAACCGTTTGCAGCAATGCGCCTGCGGCATCGTGCAACTCGAGGTCATAGGTGCCATGTGGGAGGTTGGAAAACTGCGAACTGCTCCAGAAGGCTACGCCGGGGATGCTGAGGGCGCCGTTGGTGGCTTCCAAGGAGGCCGTGGCCTGCCCATTGCTCAGGTTCAGGAATCTGATCGCCGAGGTGGTATCGGTCCCGAAGCTGAACTCATCCTTTATTTTCAAAAACCGCAACTTGCCCATGCTGTCGCCGAGGCAGATCGTGCTTTTTTCATCCTTGGCGAGGATGAGGTCGCGCGGTGGCATCAGTGTATCGGGCTTCACGTTGATGTAATACTGCTTGCTGGCGCTCAGGAACAGCTTTCCGTTGCCAAATTCATCGGGCACACCGCTCGCCTCCAAGTCTGCATAGCCGATGATCGGGAAATTGCGGAGGTAGATGAAGTCGTCGATCACCACATCATCTGAGTTGAAGTAGTCAAACGTGAGGTCAAACGTATCGTTGGGCACCACGCTCACCACATGCATGAAACTGCGGTCCTTCACGGGCGTGGTCGGATCGTCTTTCTTACAGCCGACAGCCATCAATGTGGTAACAAACAAGGCAAATAAGATGGATCGTCTCATTGGATCTCTGGATATTCTGTGGGTCAAAATCGACCACAATTTACGAGTTTTTCTAGAATCTCAATTGTCTAATCCGCTCACCGAAACCTGCCTACTGTACCTTGGGGGAAGAAGAGGAGTCTCCCTGCATGGAGTCGGCCCCCTGTTGGATGATGCGCGCAAATACCTCGTCTGGGGTCATGCCCAGCGACTCGAGCTCAAACTTGGCATGCTTGGCCATGTTGTGCTGCGGGTATTTCTCCAGAAACTCCTTGTAGTATTTCTCTGCCTTGGGCAGGTCGTGCAGCGAGTTGTTGTAGAGGTAGCCGATGAAGAAAAGGGCATTGGCAGCAGTTTCATGCTGCGGATAGGTTTTGTAGTCCTTTTCAAACACCTCGATGGCCTTGGGAAAATCTTGCAATTCGTTGGAATAGAGCTCGCCAGCCCTGAAAAGGAACTCGGGCGTCTCGTTCGCATCGGGATAGCGATCAGCCCAGTCCAGATAAGCCGTCCCAAGCTCATCCAATAGTTTCTCATCCAATGCTGCACCGCCTAGGCTTGCAGCATCGCGGTTTTCATCCGCTTTTTTCTCCAGGGCTTGGATCTTTTCCAAGTCTTGACGGGAGCTGATCTTCTGACAGGAAACCAAGGCCAATATGGCGATCAAAAAACATGCGAGCGAATGTAAACGAGACATACCGATTAGCTTTCAATTCAAATCCAGCTACAAAAATACGACAATTGAAAGAGAATTGTAAGGTTTGCTGAAGGCGGGACCTCGAGGGCTACACGCATTTCAATTTTTCATGAATCCTTGCAATTTGATCGGCATGCGCCCTTAATTCCGCCACCTCGGAATTTGCGGAATCATGGGCAGTTGCCCTGAACCAAGAACCCTCCCACAGATTTTCTTCGGTTTTGTTTCATAAATTGAAGTCATGAAACAGCTTTGTATATCCATCTTGCTACTTCTGATCGCCACCATAGCCTTTGCTCAAGACAGCACATCGACTTCCAAAGGCAAGAAAAAGCTAGACAAATTCAAGCCCAAGATCTCTGGCATGGTACAGGTGCATTACATGAACGAGTTCAATACCAATGGCGACACTGTGCGTGACCCTGACGGTTTCCGCATCTTGCGGGCACGGCTCTGCGCCAAAGGACAGATCAACAAATGGATTGGCTACGATCTCATGATCGATCCTCGTTCTCCAGAGCACAGTGGCCTTTTGCGGGATGCATTCATTCGGTTTGACCTCCCCAAACACCAAACACTCAGGGTAGGGCAGCAAAAGACGCAATTTGGCTATGAAAACAGGCAGACGATCTCCGAACTATATGTTGTAAACCGATCTGAGCTGTCGGATGCCCTCTCGCGCGGCTACAACCTCCGTGACATCGGTATTGGGCTCATTGGAAAGGTGCCTTTGAAAAAGGACTTCTACTTTGAAGATGCCATCACCTTCACGAATGGCTCTCGCATGAACCTTGCCGGGCCATGGGAATTTCAACCCACCAAAAACGGCTTTGGCCGTCTGGGGATCGGACGGAAAAGACCCGGTTTGCAGTGGGGGCTAGGCGTTTCAGGTGCAATGGGGCAGATCAACGAGCTCGGAGACGACCTTGTGAGCCCATTAGACGACATTCGAATAAAAATCAAGCGACTGGGTACCGACCTGGAGATCGATCACAAACACTTTTCCTTGGTTTCTGAATTTGCAATGGGCACGGACCTTGCCCAAGACACCCTGAGCAGCAGCATCGGGTACGCAGTGACAGTCGCGGGCAAAACCAAATGGCATGTCGGCCCAATGGCACGCCTCGATCTCCTAGACGATGAATATCGCCGCCTCACATTTGGGGCCTACTATGGTCGCCCAAAAGACAAATTTCGTGTGTTGATCAACTATGAAATGCGTGGTGGCATCGTCGACATCCCTGGTGGGCATGACGATCGCTTGTATGTACAGTGCCAAGTGAGGTTTTAGCCTTTGTCAAACCCAAATTTGACGCGCGGTGCTTTTTGGCACCCAATTTGGCGGCTGGAAACCGTGACGTCCTGATTGCGGCTTGCTTCAAGCCTGCGTGAAAAAAAGGCAGGCAACCTACATTTTCACAATCGTAAACTCGACGCGACGGTTGAGGGCCCTGCCCTCTGGCGTTTCGTTGGTGGCAACAGGAACCATTTCGCCGAAGCCTTTGCTGCTGAGGCGATAACCCATCACGCCTTTGTATTTCAGGTAATTGAGCACGGCAAATGCACGTGCATCGGAGAGTTTCTGGTTGTACTCATCGCTCGCTTGGCTGTCGGTATGCCCATTCACCTGGATCACCATCGTCGGATAGTTTTTCAGCAGGTCATGCAAGCGCGTCAATTCCTCCTTGCTCTCGGGCTTCAAGATGCTCTTGTCGAGGTCGAAGTAGATGTTTTTGAGGACAAATGTCTGTCCAACCTCCATCGGCAAGGGCGTCATTTTCAGGTCCTTGGTGACTTGGCCCTTCATCGCGGCCTTGCCTGCGGTGCTCACGGCGTCGCTGAGCGGGAAGTAATAGGGCTGCTTGGCCTCGATTTGGTAATCGATCCCAGCGGGTAGCGTGATGCTGTAAGCCCCCGTGACGGGGTCGCTCTTGGTGGTGCCCACCAATTTGCCCTGGTCGTAAAAGTTGATTTCCGCATCCAAAGGCTTGGCTGTATTCTCGTCGGTCACGGTGCCCGACACGACCACATCCTGCGGCTTTGTGGGTTGCTCATCGACGACGACCACGGCGGGCACCTCGTAGACTTCGATTCTCACCACGGCCTTGAGGCAGTTGGAGGTCTCGCCATTGGGGCATTCGCCATAGATGCGCACGCTGTCTATCCCCACAAAATCGGTCGGCGGCTGGTACAGGAAGGTCGGATCGCCGCCTGCCGGCGTGTTGATTTGCCCCTTGGGACCTGGTTGGCTCATATAGTTGCGGCGCGTCTCAGCCAAAGAAATGCCGGATACGCTCAAGTTCACACGCGCCTGCGTATTTTGAGGTGTGCGAATTGTAGAGCGCATCACGATGGGATCCCATGGTTGACCCACATGGGCCTCCACGATCACCTTGCGGCATTGGTCGCTTTGCGGCGGGTCACAGAGCATCACTTCCATCCATTCGACTCCCTGAAACACAGGCGAGGGACGATAAATGAAAGCCGTGCGCTTGTCGTCGAGCGCGATGACGCCCCGTCCTGCTAGGCTAGGTCCACCCGATGGCTTGGTCGACACAAGGTTGGCGTTGCCGGCATTGATGCCGTAAGGCTCCAATTTCAAGGGTACGGCCTCGCCAGCATTGGTGTAGATGATGAGTGTGTCGACCTTTGGTTGCCACAAGGCGGGGATGCTGCTGACTGGAATTTCATAGATGTCTCCGAGCGCATTCGCAGTGGGCCCTGAAACAAAATAGGCCTTCTCAAAGCGGCTGTCCACGATGAAATGCCCGTCAAAACCCGTGGTATTGACTTCCTTGCCCAAATTGACCGGCTCGCTCCAATTGCTCCAAGAGTCGTCGAGTCGTGTGGAGACAAAAATGTCGGCATCCCCTTGGCCGCCATGCCCATTGCTCGTGAAAAACAGCATCTTGGAGTCTGCCGACAGAAAGGGGCCGGTTTCGTAGCCGTCGTCGGTGTTGATGATGTCCCCCAATGGTTGCGGCGGGGTATAGAAGCCATTGCCTTGCGCAAAGCACACTGCTAGGTCTTCCTCACCTGCCTCCGCATTCATCAGCGAGACCACGAGCACCTTGCCGTCGGGTGTCGCGCAGAAATCGATGAATTTGCTTTCCTTGGACACGGCCTTTTCGCCGATGACCATCGTCGGGGCACCCCAGACGCCACCGACCTTGCGGCTCATGGAGATGCCGGGCCGGGTATCCTCTGGTTTTGCGCCATAGACATTGCCGAGGAGCAGGGCATTGCCGTCCTCGATCACGGCCCCCACAAAGTTGTGGTGCACCGTGTTGAGCACGCCGCCCGCGTTTTGGGCAGCAGACCAGCCACCGTTGGCATCACGGGTGCTGTACCAGATGTCTTGTCCTCCCCCTCGGCCCCCGACATTCTCGGGATGCTGGAAGCGCACAAAATAGAGCGTCTGGTCATCGGGCGAGAGCCGCGGCACCAATTCGTCATAGGCGGTGTTCACGGTCGCCGG
>JANMIM010000122.1:0-2972 GCA_031375795.1 Bacteroidota bacterium | reverse complement strand
TGCGGGCAATGCAGAGGTGCTCGCCACCCTGCCCGATGCTAATCTGATCGACAGCCTCAACGGTGAGATCCGCAACTCGCGGCGCAGCCTCGGCATCTCCAAGGCCGAGTTGAGCCAGGTGCGCGCCGACATGGAGGCCCTGCAGATGGAAAAGGACAAGCAGGAGCGGCAGTTGGTGGCGGCTCAAAACGAACAAAAGAACCTGCAATCGCGCATCGACGCCTTGGCAGCCGCTGGCAACCGCGAGAGCGGTGCGCCGAGCAACGCGGGCGCCAATGCACAGTTGCGCGACAGCCTCACGGTGCTGCGGCAGCAGTTGCAGCGGGCCGAGACGCGCGCTGCAGAGGCGGCGAGCACACGCGATGCGCTTGCGACCAGCCAGGCCCAGTTGCAGACCAAGGACCGTGAGCTCCGAGCCGCCAACAGCAGCCTGCAAGATGCCAACGCCCAATTGGCCGATGCCCAAAAGGCCAAGGGCTCCCTGCAAAAATCGCTCACCGAAGCCAATGCGCGCCTCGCAGAATACCAGAACTCAAAAGGTGCCACCCAGCAGGAAGTGGACCGGCTCACGCAAGAAAACCGCGCCCTCAATGGCAAGCTCAGCGGCAAAGACCAGCAACTGGGCCTGCTCACCGCCGAAAACAAGACCCTCGCAGACAGCATCGCGAGCGCACGCACACAGCGCAGCAGCCTGCGACGCGACATCGAGGCCCGCGACCGCAACCTGCGGCAGCAGGTCACCCAACGCGACAGCCTCCAGAGTCAGCTGGTCTTGGCCGGCAACCGTGAAAACGACCTGCGCCGCCGCGTGAGCGGGCTCGAGGACAAAGTCGACAGCCTTGCGGCCGTGCGCATCCCCGAGGGCGACCAGGCCCGCTACCTCAAGGAGCAGCGCGCCAAACTCGATCAAATCCAGCAGGATCTCACGGCGCGCGACCTGGCCACGGCAGATCGGGAGAAACTGAGCGCGCAGCGCGAGTCGGTCTTGCAGCGCAAGGAAGCAGAATTTGCCACCGCCGAGGATCGCTTCAAGAACCTCGAGGAGCGTGAGCGCAGATTGCAACTGCTCGAGCAGCAGCTCAATGCCCGCGAGGGCATCGGCTCCGTGGATGCGACACCGGTGGTCGTGCGGGATGGTCGCGTGGTGGAGTTTGGCGTGCAAATTCCTGTCTTCATTGTGGAGTCGACCATGGGCTTCAAGGCCATGCAGCGGCAGACGGTCGGCTACATGCTGAGCCGCGACGAACTGCTCGACGAGCAGTTCCCGGAGATCCTGTACCGCACCGCCCACTTGGGGGAAGTGGACTCAGACCCCGTGGAGCTCAAGGTGCGCATCGACACCAAATCCAGCGGCACGATCCTGCAATTGTCGATCAAGCTGAGCAATGGGGAATACCTCGGCAGCGAAGGTTACCGCGACCGAAATGATGCCGTCAAGCAACTCATAAGCAAGATGTTACGTTATAAGATTTGACAACAGCAATGAGGGCGATTTCCTCCATCATTTGGCGATCGCTTTTGATCTTGCCACTGCTGCTCGCCCATGTCCATGGGCAAGTCGGAAAGGAATTGAACCTCAAGCTGGAGCAATCGGTCTTCTTGCAGGAAAAAACGAGCGAATTTGAAAGCAGCTCGCAGCCCTTCCTGGTATTTCCCTACCTCAAGGACTACCAGCGGTTTGACGGCAAGGAATACATCAAGCGCATCGCAAAGGCCGAGGAAGCCCAGGATTTGGTGGGATTGGATACCCTCCTCAGCAATTTCATCGGTCACTGGGGCATCGACAATTTCTCAGAGAATGTAGAGTTCCTGTGGAAGGCTGGCCAAGTCAAGGAGCTGCTGGGGGATTCGATCGCCTCGGCCTTGTACTATGAAATCGGGTTGAAGAATCAGCGGCCTTGGGAGCCACGGGTCAAGATTCACTTTGATTCGCTCAAGGCCCAGAAAAATGTGGAGTGGGTGGATCTGCAATTTTATTACAAGATCCTCGAGGCACGGCGCAAGATCGACCCGCTGATTCCACCCAAGGGCGTGATGCTCAACATGGGGCCCAAGGTGAACTCTGAGCGGCCCGACTATGCGCCCTTCATGCATCCATCTGACTCGGTGCTCATCTTCACGAGCCGACGCGACGAGGAGATCGTGATCGACGACATCAACGAGCGCAAGAACGAAGACCTCTATTACGTCGAGAAGGGCTTCATCGACGGCACGTGGTCCTATGCACAACGGTTTTCGGGCATCATCAACAGCGCCTACAACGAGGGCTCGGCGACCCTGAGTCCCGATGGACGCACACTCTACTTCACCCGCTGCGACGAGCCCAACGGCTATGGCTCCTGCGACATCTACATCGCCGACTTCATCGGCGGCGACTGGGCAAACATCCGCAACATCGGACCCAATGTGAATTCGGCAGAGTGGGACAGCCATCCCAACGTGACGCCCGATGGCAAGTCGCTTTATTACACCAGCAATCGCAAGGGTGGATTTGGCAAGAGCGACCTCTATGTGACCCGCCGCTTGGACGATGGCACCTGGACCAAGGCCGAGAACCTGGGCCCGACCATCAACACGATCGAGGACGAGGTCACGCCGTTTTTTCACCAAGTGAACCAAAGCCTCTATTTCAGCTCGACCGGGCACCTCAAGAACCTGGGCGGATACGATATCTACAAGTCCCGCTGGCTCGAGGACCACTACGAGAACCCTAAAAACGTAGGGCCGCTCGTGAATTCCGCCGCAAACGAGTATTATTTTTCCATCGATGGCAAAGGCACACGCTTGTTTTATGCCAGTGCCAAAAAAGATCAGCACAAGGCCGAAGACAAGCAAAACTTTGACTTGTATTCCTTCCCGATGCCCATGGAGGCCCGCCCCGATGCCATCGTGACCCTGCGTGGCTACCTCATCGACTCGGTATCCGGCAATCCCGTGACGGGCATCATCCTGGTGATCGACCGCGATGGCTT
>JANMIM010000086.1:0-4254 GCA_031375795.1 Bacteroidota bacterium | reverse complement strand
CCTGTCGGTGGACATGCCGGGCTTGCCCGCAGGGATGTACCTGGCACGCCTGCGGGGCGAGGGCTACGGCAGTGTTTTGCGGATTGTGGTTGAATAAGAACCCCGCACCTGTTCGTCGGCCCACCCCAAAGTCATGCTGAGGGCCGACGAACAGGGCAAAGAAGGCTGACGAACGGCCTAATTCCAGCGCCCGCTCCACCGAGGCAGGATCATGAGCCTTCAGTGCGGTAATAAGGGGGCAGATCAAAAAAACAGCTATTTTCGCTCCATGAACACTGGCCTTGCGCGATTGATTTTTCTGGGAATGATGGTGGGCCTGCTCGGCAGGGCCGTTGCACAGGATTCGCTGCAATTGCGGTTCATGGCCGCAGTGGAGCAAGACGACTTGCAACGCGTCAAGGAATTGCTCAAGCAGGGTGCCGATGTGAACATGAGCGTGGTCGCGTCGCGCCCCAACTACCTGTTTTTCATCAGCCGCAAACTTTACCTCGATGGCTTGGCAAAATCCCGCCCCGGCGAATCGGTTTACGTGAGTCCGATTCACGCCAATGCCGACCGCGCCGACATCAAGATCTTGACGGTGCTGCGCAAGAAAAAAGCCAACATCGAGGCTGGCGACAGCGACGGCAAGACACCGCTGATGTATGCCCTGCGCAATCCCGGCGGAGAGGAATATGCCCTCTACCTCTTGAAAAAGGGAGCCAATTACCGCTCGGTCGACCTCGCGGGCAATACCGTGATGCACTATGCTGCCTATGGCGGCAACATCCAAGGCCTGCGCATGACCGCCGGGGGCGGTGTGGACATCAACGTGCGCAACCACGAGGGCATCACACCTTTGCTTGCTGCTGCGGTCTTTTCCAGCATCGCGGTGTTGGAGGAAATCGTGGGCTTGGGAGGCGACATCGAGGCAACAGACAGTGTCGGGATGAATGCATTGCACTACGCGGCCGCCTACGGCGACCGCGAGCGCCTCGATTGGATCCTCCAGCAATTGCCCGCCGCAAATGTCGTGGCACAAAATGGCTACACTCCCCTGGACATAGCCCGGTATGCCAAGAATGCCGGCGCCGTCGAATTCTTGCGCAGCAAGGGCGGTCGATATGTCGCCTACCGATACGACGAGATGCTCGACGCCATGCGGCGACGCGACCCCGATGCCCTGAGGGCAACCCTCGACGACGGTGCCGACCCCAATCGCAAAGTGAAGGAGTGGCCATTGATCATCGCCATCATCCAAAACGACATCGTGGCATTGAACCTGCTGCTCGAGGCGGGAGCCAAGGTCGATGTCGTGAGCACCAAGGGGCAGCAGCCATTGGAATTGGCCATCGCAGACGGCAATCCTGCCATGTGCCTCTCTTTGGTGGAGGCAGGCGCGACCGTGACACCCGCGATGATGGGTGAATGCATGGACAAGATCGCCAAGGCGGAGCAAATGGGCTACTGGATCGACCTCGCCAAGGCGATCATGGGCAAACTGCAAGATATCAATATCGCATGTGGCAAGTTGAACATCCCGGTCCTGCACTATGCGGCCTACTTGGGGCAGGAGGATTTGGTCGATGCCGTCTTGCAGGCGGGCGCAGATGTGAATGCCAGGGATGCGCAAGGCTGGACGGCCCTGCATTGGACGGCGATGAAGCGCGACTTGCTCAGGCTGCATTTGGAAAAACTGCGCATTGCCCAGGCCTTGCTCACGGCAGGCGCCGATGTCAATGCCAAATCCTCAGCACCCAAAACGCTTCCCCATACCGATGCCTACTTGGCCCGGCGCGTTCCCGCCCACGCCACGTCCTTGGACATCCTGCTGTATGCATTGCCCAAGGACAGCGACATCGCCGAACTCCTCACTGCCAAGGGTGGCATCTCTGGACTGAAGGCGGCCGATTACCAGGAGAATGGAATTGCCCTTTTTGAACAAAAAGCCTTTCAATCAGCACAGTTGGATTTCAACCGTGCGATCGTCGCAGACCCCAAGATGGCAGCGAGCTACTACTACCGTGCACGCTGCCTGAGCATCAGCAGCGCCTACACCGAGGTCGTGCGTGACCTGGACTTCGCGATCAACTTGCAGCCGCTTTATCCCGAAGCCTTGATGGCGCGCTGCAAGGCGAGGATCGAGTTGGGCAAATACAAGGAGGCAGAAGCAGATGCAAACATGGCCATGCGGCAGGGATTTGCCGCCGGTGAGGCCTTGTATTGGCGGGGCAAATGCAGGATGCGTCTCGACGACCGCGAGGGTGCCTGCAAGGACTTCCATGAATCAGGCGTGGCAGGCTATGCCGACGGAGCGCAAGCCGTGAAGTTGTATTGCAAATAGGGCGACGATTCCTTCGATTGCCCTAGGTCTACCCATTCTACCGAATCCCCCCAAAAAGACATCCTCCAGTTCAGGATCGATTCCCAAACCGGAGGATGTATTCCTCAGGACGACTGCGTCGATCAGTTGCGCTTGGCTCTGCAGGTGGTTTTTTCCTTGAAAATCACGCGCTTGTTGCCCGTGAGCAGGCCCGTGCTTTCCTTGACAAACTCAGCCTGCTTGTTTTGGTCCAGCTCTGTGAGCTTGAAGCAATAATCGACCTCGCCTTCGCGGCCCCATGTGACCGTCTCGTGCGGCAGCTTCACGTTGTTTTTCTTGGCAAACTCCAAGACAAAATTGTCATACTTGGCCTTGGCCTTGCCGTCGATGCCACCACCGATGCTGATGAAGGAAACGGTCAAGCGGTAGTTGCCTACGATGGGGTCGGGCCCGGATGGATTGGCTTTCTTGCCGCCATCGGTCTTGCCATCTGGCGCAGCTGTCGGTTGCGCGGCAGGCGAGTCCACGGGCACTGGGGGCACATTGGCGACCGTGGGGCTATCGACCACCACAGGATTGGAATCGGCTGCGGCAACTGCTGTGGAATCGCTTGCAGGAGGGGTCGTCGTGGACCCACTGTCGCAAGCGGTCAGTGCCAGCATTGCAACAAAGAGGAAGGGGAGGAATCTTTTCATTTTTATTTTGGAATTGATCAATGCGAAACAACCACTTTTTGGGTGATCAAACTGTTGCCATTGGCGATGCGCACGAAGTACAGGTCGCTGGGCATTTGGCTGAGGTCGATCGTGACAGGAAATGCCCTTACGTTGTCGCGGCGCTGCACCTCGGCACCCAAGGCATTGGTGACCACGATGCTGGTGTTGCGTGGGATGATCTTCTGAGCGTCGACCGTAAACACACCATTGCTGGGATTGGGGGAAATCTGGACCATGCTGGGCGTGAGCACGTCGCCGACTGCGGCAGTGCCTGCGCAGGCTTGGGAATTCAGGATATCTGGACGCTCAGCCGAGATGGCAGCACGCATGCGGTTCTTTTGCCCAAAGGTGAACATGTTCATGCAGCCGTCGTCGACATAGTCCATGTAGTTCATGTACATTTCCCCATTGACACCAGCACCGCAGGAATTGTTGGCGTTGTGAGGAAATGAAGGACAGCCAAAGTTGGAATCCTCAGCGGGCTCGGTGTCCGAGACCTGGTCATCTCCACAAGTCTGATCGCCCCAGATGTGGGACAGGTTGAGCCAGTGACCGACCTCGTGCGTGACGGTGCGACCCAAGTTGGCGGGGGCTGTCGCGGTGCCGATCGATCCAAACGCTTGGTAATCGATCACGACGCCATCGAGCTCTGGGCTCACAGAGAGGTCAGAGGGGAATGTCGCATAGCCATAGAGGCCGCCACCGAGCTCACCCACCCAAACGTTGAGATAATGTGTGGGGTCCCAATTGCTTTTGCCGCCATTGGCGGTGGACTTGATGTCGTCGAGAAATGGATCCTGGAACGGCGCAGCGGTCGTGCTCGTCCGCGTGATGCCATTGGTAGGATTGCCTTGTGGATCGGTGTTGGCGAGGCAAAATTCAATCTGGCTGTCTGCCGTGTAGGGCCAAAACGGATGGCCGACTGGCACAGAGTCCGGATTGAGCAGGCGATAGTCCTCGTTCATTGAGGTGATCTGCGATGCAATTTGTGCGTCGCTGATGTTTTGCGTAGCGCCTTCGTACACCACGTGCACGACGACGGGGATCGTGATGATGGCTTGCGTGCGGGCCACATTGCTGGGATTCGCGAGCCAGTTTTGGGTGGCGGATTCGAGAAGTTGCTTGCGCTCAGTAGCACTTGGATCGGCCTGGACACGGCGTGTCCAGATGTCCATCGTGCTGCATTTCTGGGACTGTGCATGGAGCAGCGGGCCACAGCAGGCGAGCAAGAGGGGG
>JANMIM010000050.1:0-13210 GCA_031375795.1 Bacteroidota bacterium | reverse complement strand
ACCTCTCCGTCTCGCACAACAGTACCACGACCGAGTCGACCACCGAAACGCCTTCTGAGGCCGTGGCGGAATCCACCCCTGAGCCCGCCGCCTCAAAAATCGTCGTCAACGTGCCCGAGAAGGGAGCAGACTGGGTCGATCACAAGATGACCGTCAAGGGCGCAAAGCTTGTGATCAGCGCCCCCAAGGGCGTCGATGTCCAATTCGATGACTACGCCATCTACGTGCGCCTCGACGAAAACCACTCGATGCACATCGATCTGGAAGCCATGGACGTACGCGAAATGAAGGAGCGCTACATGGGCAAATCCAACCGCAAAGACCTCCAATGGCTGATCGACACGGAAACCGAGGCCCTCTACACCGGCCTCGACCTCGGTGCCCCCGAGGGACACCAAACCACCAATAGCTTTTTTGCCACCAAAAAGGTCGGCAGCAAGGACTACTCCACCAACGTCGACGGCATCACCGTCGATGGCGACGACGTCTACACCCTCAGCCCTGAAAATTGCCAATTGTTACTGGGGATTTTCAGGACCTTGCGGGCGCAATGAGGAATTGGATTGCGAAGAACGAATGAATTAGGCGTATCGATTCATTGATCCAAAAAGATGAAACAACTACTGATCATTGCGTTTTCGCTGATGTCGTTCTTGGGCGCAATCGGTTTTCATTCGCCGCAAGCAACCCAAGAATATGTAGCTCCTGTGAATCCCTTGATCGGCGACATCAGTTTCTTGGAGAAATTTGGGAGAATGCCAGACGCCACGACCGATGAGGACTTGCGCATCAGCACCCATTTTGAATATGTGGAGGCCTATTTGCGCAGCAAGGAAGTGCCCAACCTGTCGCCTCAGCAACGCTGCAACCGTGAGAAGGCGCTCGACGACCTCCATGCCTATCGCATCGCAGGCATTTACCCACGCAACCACGACTACCCCGGGCAGCGTCGACCCTGCTTCATCGACCAAGACAACCGAATCTGCGGCGTTGGTTACCTCGTGGAACAAAGCGTCGGCCGGTCGGTGGCAGAGGAAATCAATCGCAACCATCAATATGATCGTCTCTTGGCGATGAATGATGCGCTAGTCGATGCGTGGATTGCGAAAAGCGGCCTCACCAAGGCAGAGTGCGCGATGATACAGCCGACGTATGAATTTCAGAAAATAAAACGCAGGGGATTGCTGTACCGATTGTTTCATCGCAAGCATCGCAAACTTGACAAGCACCAAAAGCGGCCGCGCAAGGAGAGATAGGATGCTGCAAAACCCCACCCGTATTTAACAGCTCTGCCGACCAAGCGATCGAGTCTCACATCCAGTTGTTTACGATTGTGTGCCAAGTTCGCCCCTGCCAGTCATGAAGCCTGAGCAGCCGGGGTTTGGAAGGACCTTGCAAATGCCACTTGCCCGATGATCGTTGTTTGCCATCACGGGAATCGGCACCGAGTCTGCATTGGCGGTCGCAAAACTTGCATTTCTCCCAAAAACCTCCAATCTTCCAAATTCAAAGAAGATCATTCGTTAAAAGACTCAAGAGATATGCCAAGGAAAATAAAATCAGGACTCATCCAAATGAGCCTTCCCATGACGGAGGGAGAGGGCTCGATCGAGCAGATCGTCGAGGCGATGTTTGAAAAGCACCTGCCCTACATCGATCAGGCAGGTCAGGCCGGGGTGCAAATCCTCTGTTTGCAGGAGATTTTCAACACGCCCTACTTTTGCCCGGGGCAGGACAAGGCTTGGTATGCAAGCGCAGAGGCCGTGCCGGGGCCGACCACCGAGCGCCTCGCCGCCTACGCCAAAAAGTACAATATGGTGATCATCGTGCCCGTGTATGAAAAGGAGAGCGCAGGCTTCCTCTACAATACCGCAGCCGTGATCGATGCCGATGGCAAATACCTCGGCAAATACCGCAAGAACCACATCCCCCACACCAGCGGATTCTGGGAAAAATTCTTCTTCCGGCCAGGAAATATGGGCTATCCCGTCTTCCAAACGGCTTACGCAAAAGTCGGCGTCTATATCTGCTATGACCGCCACTTCCCCGATGGCGCACGCTGCCTCGGCCTCAATGGCGCAGAGATCGTGTACAACCCCAGCGCCACCGTCGCTGGACTGTCGCAATATCTGTGGAAGCTGGAGCAACCCGCGCACGCTGCCGCAAACGGCTATTTCATGGGCTGCATCAACCGCGTCGGCACCGAAAAGCCTTGGAATCTGGGCAAATTTTACGGCACCAGTTATTTCGTCGATCCACGCGGCCAAATCTTTGCGCAGGCGAGCGAAGACCAGGATGAATTGCTCATCGCCGATTTCGACCTCGACATGATCGATGAAGTGCGCAGCACATGGCAATTCTTCAGGGATCGTCGTCCGGAGACTTATGGAAAATTGGTTGAACTATAAAAAGGTAGCAGGAAGTAGGTAGAAGGTCGCAGATACTACAGAGCACTGCAACCTTCTACCGACTACCTACTACCTACTACCTGATTTGAATATGGGAGAATATACAAGACCAACAACAGAGGCTGAGTTTGAGCAAAACTTTGCGCAGCTCAAGCCTTTGATGAATGCCACCGAGGCATATTATGAGAGTTCGCGCTGCTTGTTTTGCTACGATGCGCCTTGTGTGAATGCTTGCCCGACGGGCATCGACATTCCGCTCTTCATCCGGCAAATTAATTCAGGCAATTTGGATGGCGCTGCCAAGACGATTTACGACAGCAATTATTTCGGGCATGCCTGCGGAAAGGTTTGCCCGACGGAGGTATTGTGCGAGGGTTCCTGTGTCTACAACCATCAGGATGTGAAGCCGATAGAGATCGGGCGCTTGCAGGCGCATGCCACTTCAGCAGCGATTCACAGCAACAAAAAGCTGTACCAATTGCCGCTGGAAAATGGCAAAAAGGTCGCCATCGTCGGTGCTGGTCCGGCGGGCATTGCTTGCGCTTGCGAGCTGCGCTTGCTGGGTTACGAAGTCGATATTTTTGAGGCGAAATCCGAGCCGAGCGGACTCACTGTTTATGGTGTCGCGCCCTACAAAATCACCAATGCCGAGGCGCTGGATGAGATGGCCTATTTGCAAGCGCAATTTGGCTATCGGGTGCATTACAATTCGCGGATTGCGTCGCCCGAAGATTTTGAGCGACTGGAGCGTGGCTATGCAGCGATTTTCTTGGGCATCGGCCTCGGCAATACGCGTCCGCTGGGGCTTGCTGGTGAGCACCTGCAAGGCGTGACTGGCGCGACGGAATTCATCGAGCGTTTGCGCATGGCGCACCTGAGCGTGCTTGTGCCCGACCGCGTGGTTGTGATCGGGGGCGGGAACACGTCCATGGACGCAGCGAGCGAGAGTGCGCGCTTGGGTGCGAGCGAGGTAACGCTCGCCTACCGCAGGCCCAAGCATGACATGGGCGCTTACGAATTTGAGTACGACCTCGCCAAGGGCGTCGGCGTGCGCGGCTTGTTTTCGGCAGCCCCGGTTGCGATCGTGGGAAATGGAAAAGCCGAAGGCGTACAATTCCGCAAGACCGAAGTCGTGGATGGTCAAGTGCGCGAAATCGCTGGCTCTGAGTTTGTTGTGCCTTGTGAATTGGTCATTTTGGCGACTGGACAGGAGAAGCAAAAAAGCCTGTTGTCGCAAATCAGGGGCGAGCTCTTCGACAGCGGCGGCAAGATCAAGGTGAATGCGCATGGGCAATGCGTGAATCCGCAATATTTTGCAGGCGGCGACGCCGTCAATGGCGGCGCAGAAGTCGTGAATGCCGCAGCCGAAGGCAAGGCAGCGGCGCGGGGGATACATGCGGTGATTGGGTAAATTTATCGTTGGGATCTCAACATGGAATTTTCAGATGCAATGAAAACAGTGCGGTTGATGAGGCGATCAATTTTGATCCTGCTGTGGCAAATGCTGGTTTTGGGCCACCTGCCAATGATTGCTGCTCGCTGCGTATCGATTGCTGGCGGAGAAACCGCAACGATCAAAGGCAGCAATGTGAATGTAAGGCAGTCACCTGATGTCAGTTCCAAGGTCATTGTCCAATTGCAAGACGGGGAAAAACTCTCGATCTTGGAAAAGCAAGCGAAGGCAGTGACGATCGCAGGCAAGACTGACTATTGGTACAAGGTCAGCGGGGGATTTGGATCCGGATGGGTTTTTGGAGCATTTTTGGAGATTCAACCTGCTACTGGAGCAAATTTTATTCTGGATCCGAAAGTGCTCTGTGAAGACATTGGAAATTTCTATCAATGCCATCAAAGGTTGGAAGTGGAATATTTGCTTCATTATCCAGCTTTTGTGAAACGGGATAAACGAAAATTATTCCTCAAAATGGATAATGGGAAATGGCAAAGTTTCGAAGATTCTCCAGATCCTGAAAGTGATGGCTACACGGGTTTCTCGCTGACAGGAGTCTATGAGACGCCAAGAGTCTACTTCCTCGATGAGCAGCATTATGAAGGCGGGGCATGTATCCTTATCAGTCGGAAGGATGGTGCCGAATTTGATGTCATCGGAAGACCGATTTTCTCGCCATCGAACGTAAGATTTGCTTGTTTCAGTATCGATCTTGAAGCAGGCTACGATCCCACGGGGATAGAGATTTGGTCTTGGAACACCGGAAAATGCGTCCGAGAATTTGAATTGAGAGATGGGTCTGATGGTGAGGACCAACGTTGGGGGCCTACGGAGATTCGATGGGTCTCGGAAAACATGATTCGCGTTTCCCGGATTGCCCTCAACTCCGAGGGTTCCGACTACGTTACGATCGATCCTGTTTTCTACGAATTCGCAAAAGGGAAATGGCAAGCCGTACGTTGATACGGGCTAAAATTATATAAGAATATGGCAGATTTAAGCATCAACTTCGCAGGAATCAAGGCACCGAATCCATTTTGGTTGGCTTCCGCGCCGCCTGCAAACAGCGGCTACCAAGTCATGAAAGCCTTTGACGCAGGCTGGGGCGGCGCGGTTTGGAAGACCCTCGGTGTGCCGGTCATCAACGTTTCCAGCCGCTATGGCGCTGTGAATTACCGCAATACGCGCATGGCGGGCTTCAACAACATCGAGCTCATCACCGACCGCACGCTCGCCGACAACCTGCGCGAGATCGAGGAGGTGAAGAAGCATTTCCCCAACCACGCCGTGATCGCTTCGCTCATGGTCGAAACCCGCGACGAGTGGCACCAAATCGTTCGCGACGTGCAAAACGCTGGCGCTGACGGGATTGAATTGAACTTCGGCTGCCCGCACGGCATGTGCGAGCGCGGCATGGGCAGCGCCGTCGGGCAAGACCCGGTCGTGCTCAAGATCATCGTGGAGTGGGTGATGGAGGTCGCGAAGATCCCCGTCATCACCAAAATGACGCCCAATATTTCGCATATCACCGACCCGGCCTTGGCGGCCGTGCAAGGCGGCACGAATGCGCTCTCGCTCATCAACACGATCAAAAGCATCGTCGGCATCAACCTCGACACGCTCACCGCCTATCCCGAGGTCGACGGCCTCAGCACCAATGGCGGTTATTGTGGCCCCGCAGTGAAGCCGATCGCGCTCAATATGCTCAAGGATTGCGCGCAGCATCCTGAGATCAATGTCCCGATTTCGGGCATCGGCGGCATTGAAAACTGGCGCGACGCAGCTGAATTTATCTTGCTGGGCGCGAGTTCCTTGCAGGTTTGCACGGCCGTGATGCACTACGGTTTCGGGATCATCCGCGAGATGTTGCCCGGTCTGGAGCGCTACATGGACGAGAAGGGTTTCAAAAATATTGCGGAGATGTGCGGCAAGGCATTGCCCCGCCAAGTGGAGTGGAAAGAGCTGAACCTCAAGCACAAAGTCGTCGCCGACATCAACAAGGACAAGTGCATCGGCTGTCAATTGTGCTACATCGCCTGCGACGACGGCGCGCACCAAGCGATCGCCCTGCCCACCGATGGCAGCCGCGTACCGACGATCATCGAGGAAAATTGCGTGGGTTGCAATTTGTGTTCGCTCGTCTGCCCTGTCGAGCAGTGCATCACCATGGAGAAGCGCGACGACGGCAAGGAATTCCTCAGCTGGGAGCAACGCACCGCAGCGGGCACGATCCCCACGACATTCAACGATCCCAGAGCCGGCGGCAATGGACATCATGTGCCCACGGTGGAGGATGCGATCAAAATGCGGAGAAAATAAAAACAATTGACAGTGGATAATGGACAATTGCGTCATTCCAATTATCCATTCTCCATTTTCAATGATCAATTCAATATGGATGAATTCATGCGCCTCGCGATCCAAGAGGCAAAAGACGGGCTCGCAGAGGGCGGCATTCCGATCGGCTCGGTGCTGGTCAAGGACGGCAAATTGGTGGCCTCGGGCCGCAACAAGCGTGTGCAGGAAAAGAATCCGATCTTGCATGGCGAGATGGATTGCCTCAACAATGCGGGCCGCATCGGCAGCTACCGCAATGCGGTGATTTACAGCACGCTCATGCCGTGCTACATGTGTGCGGGCACGATCGTGCAGTTCAAGATCCCGAAGGTGATCGTGGGCGAATCCCGCACTTTCCCCGGTGCGGTGGACTTCATGCGCAGCCATGGCGTCGAGGTGATCGACCTGGACCTGCCCGAGTGCGTGGAGATGATGGAGGGCTTCATCGCGGCAAAGCCGGAGCTTTGGAATGAGGATATTGGGGAGTGAGGCCTTTGTTTTGAAGGGTTAACCGCAAAGGACGCAAAGGTTCGCAAAGGGTAGGTGTGCTGTCTTTGCGCTTCTTTGCGTCCTTTGCGGTTTCAATTGGAAGGAAATCATGAACGAAAACGAACTGTCAAAAATCATCATCGGTGCATGCATCGAGGTGCACAAGGAGCTTGGGCCGGGTCTTTTGGAATCTGTATATGAACATTGCCTGGCCTATGAATTGCGCGGAAAGGGCTTGGATGTGAAAAAGCAGCATCCTGTGCCAGTGATTTACAAGGGTGAACAAATGGATATGGGATTCCGATTGGACATTTGGGTCAATGAACTCGTCATTATAGAGGTCAAGGCTGTGGATTATCTTAACGATATTCATCTGGCTCAGGTTTTGACCTACCTTAAACTGACAAATTGCAAGCTTGGTATGTTGATCAATTTCAATGAATTGAAGGTTACGAATGGAATCAAGCGTGTGGTGAATCAATTGACGCTGTGATATTGCTGCAATGATTAACCGCAAAGGACGCCCCTCGGCCATGCTCCCCGCTCCTGAGCGGGACTCTGCGGGACAAGCGCCGGTTCGCAATGGGTAGGAGTGATGTCTTTGCGCTTCTTTGCGTCCTTTGCGGTTTCAATTGGAAGGGAATCATGAACGAATCTGTTACAATCCATTGACATTTGCCATTCCCACAAAAATTGTAGACCTTGGAGGCAAACAATAATTGACAATGAAAATTCGCTTTGTATGGAGCTTGCTGCTTGTAGTGTTGTCCGTCATTCCATTCTGCAGGGGAGGGCATGCACAGTCTGTTATATGGGCTCAAAATTTTTCGAATGGCTTCGGCACGGCTTTTCCTGTTGAGATGGTGACTGATGCAAACGGAAATATTCTTATGACGGGGGTTTTCACGCATCCCACGGATTTTGACCCTGGGCCGGGTACGTATCAAATGTCTCCGCCGAATCCTTGGGGCTATTACAATGTATTTGTGCTGAAGCTGGATTCCAACCGCAACTTCTTGTGGGCTGAAAACATCGGCAGTACTACAGATGACTTTGCTGGAGAAATCACCGTAGATGCTGCGGGCAATGTCTATGTCGTGGGAAATTTTAGAGGGACCTGCGATTTTGATCCAGGGCCAGGCGTATTGAACTTGACGGCACCGGTGAACTCAGGGACTTTCATCCAGAAATTGACGCCAGCTGGGAGTCTAATCTGGGCAAAGGTTGTTCCCGGGGAATATTTCAATCAACGCGGTGCAATTACCTTAGACGGGGCAGGGAATATCTTTGTCGCAGCCGACTTTAGCTTTTCGGGAGATTTTGACCCGGGGGCTGGAGTGGTCACCCTAAACGCCCCTGGCAATCGAACCAATGGCTTCATTCTGAAGCTGGATGCGAATGGCGATTTTGTATGGGTCAAACTCATCGAAGGAACCGCGAATGTGCATGCAAATGAGATTTGTTTAGATGGGATGGGCAATATTTATGCCTCCGGATTATTTGGCGGAACAACCGATTTTAACCCCGGGATTGGGGTCTACAATTTGGTGAGTGCTGGCTTTTCAGACTCGTTTGTTCTCAAACTCAATGCAGCGGGCAATTTTGTTTGGGCAAAGGGAATCCAAGGACCCTCCACCGAAGTACAGACAGCTTTGGCTGTGAGTCCGACGGGCGTGGTGACGCTTGTAGGTAATTGTCATGGGGCGGGAACGGATTTCGATCCTGGGATCGGCACCTTAATTTTACCCCATGGCGGTGGCGTGGACTATTTCGCGGAGCGGCTGGATTCGGCAGGCAATTTGGTATGGGCCAGGAAGTTTGGCGGTTTGGGAGGAGATAATGTCGGCAATGTGCGTATTGATTCCACGGGTGCGGTCTATCTCTTCGGCTATTTTGGCGAGGTGGTTGATTTTGATCCTGGACCCAATGAATTGCATCTTTCGGCAGGCAGCGAGTTTAATATATTTTTTCAGAAGCTGGATTCGGCAGGGAATTTGGAATTTGCGAAGAGCCTTCGGAGCGGAGGAATCAGTTATTTCACTGCAGCGACGATAGACGAACAAGAAAATATCATTGTGACTGGTTGGATGAGAGGGGTTACCGATTGTGATCCTGGCCCGGGGACACTATTGGTTGCATTCAGCCTCGGCGACGTTTTGCTGGCCAAATACCGGCAAGACAGTTGTTTCACCTTGGCGCTCAGCGTAGACAGCATCCGAAGCATCACCTGCCAAAATGCGGTAGGTTATGGCGAAGTCGGCGTATTCGGTGCTTTCGGGCCTGCGACCGTGACATGGAACACGACGCCTGCCACCACAGGACTCAGCGCCAATTTCACCACCGGCGGCACCTATACTGCCCTGGTCACCGATGCGCGGGGCTGCGCCGCCGAGGCCAGTGTCGTGATCACGGCGCCACAATTCCCAAGCGGGGTGGATTTGGCCACCTTCATCGTTCCCAGCAGTTTCATGCCCGGTTTCGCATCGACCTTCCAGGTCAATGCCAGCAACTACGGCTGCACACCCGCCAACGGTCAACTCAAATTGACGCTCGACACGATGCTCGCATTTACGAGCGCCGTGCCTGCGCCCACGACCATCATCGGCGACACCTTGGTCTGGAATTTCTCGGGCCTCGCCTATGGAAGCCCGTCGTTCAACCCCGCAGTGACTGTCACGACTCCCGTATGGGCGATGAGCGGCGACGGCATTTGCCTGGATGCCAAGATCTTGCCCATCGTCGGCGACCTCGATACCGCCAACAATCGCACGACCGCTTGCGTGGAGGTCACCAGTTCCTTTGACCCCAACGACAAGCGCGTGGACCCACCCGGCCAATGCGACGAGCACTTCGTCTTCCGAGGCCAACCGCTCCACTACACCGTGCGTTTCCAGAACACAGGTACGGCCGCTGCCACCACCGTGCGCGTGGTCGATGGCCTCGATTGGAATGTGGACCTAGCAACCTTCCGGGTTATGGCGCATTCCCACCCCATGACGACGCAGGTGCTGCCGGGCAACATCCTGGAATTTACCTTCGACAACATCCAATTGCCCGACAGCAACACCAACGAACCCGCGAGCCACGGCTATTTGGCGTATGAGATCATGCCGACGACAGGCATCACGGCAGGCACCGCCATCCGCAACCGTGCGGGCATCTACTTTGATTTCAACGAGCCGGTCTTTACGGAGCGCACCATCTCGACCATCGTGGATACCTTGCCGGTCGATGTCTTGGGCGACACGGTGATGGTGTGCCAAGGCGGGAGCTATACCTTCCAGGATGGCTTCACGGTGACGAATATTACGGGCAATTTCAGTCATGGGAGCCCTTTTACATCCATCGATGGCTGTCCGGCGGTCCTTCTCACACAGCTGTACATGAGCCCTGTCGACACGGGAGTCGCTGCGACTGCCTCGACTTTGGCGGCACTTGGTTTTGCCTTCAACTACCAGTGGCTCGATTGCAACAACAACTACGCGCCGATTCCCGGCGCCAATGGATCATCGTTTACGCCGACATCGACGGGATCTTATGCGGTAGAGATCAATCAGAATGGTTGTGTCGATACCTCCAGCTGCTACTTCATTTCAACTGGCAGCGTGATGTATTATTATGACACGACAAGCGTCTGCTTTGGGGATGACTTCACCTTTCACGACGGATTTGTCGCGACCAATGTGACAAGTCCAATGAGCCATACGAGCCATTTCATGGTGTCGGGCGGCGACAGTGCGGTTGTGACAGCTTTGATGGTCACCGTGGTGGACACGGCAGTGACCGTCGATCAAGGAGACTTGACTTCCTACGCGACCAATGCCTCCTTCCAATGGCTCGATTGCATCAACAATTATGCCCCCATTCCGGGCGCGACCGATAGTACCTATTTTGCCACGGTGGGTGGTATTTGGGCCGTGCAGGTCACTCAAAATAGCTGCGTAGATACTTCGAGCTGCTATGAGATCATCTATATTTCAGCAGGTGATCCCCAATTATCGGCCTATTTGCGGATTCTCCCCAATCCCACAAGCGGCCGTCTGCACCTGTATTCCAATCAGCCATTGCATGAGGTTGTCGTAACCAATCTCTTGGGGTTTGTCGTATTGCGTCAAGATGCCCAGGAAAATTTTGAGTTTGACCTCGACTTGGCTGGCCTAGCGAAGGGAATGTACTTTTTGCGGGCAGGAGAGGGGCTGCCAGTCCAGCGATTGGTCTTTGAATAAGTTGCTCGACGAATCATCCGATCAATTTTGAACTCCAATAGAAAAGCCTTGGTGATGCCTAGGCTTTTCTATGCGATTGCGAATTTTCCTGAGCTTCCCGGTCACCAAACCATTTAAGGAACCGGTTGCATTGGCCTACTCCACCACCACACGACCAGCGCCGAGCTGCTCGCCGCCTTGGGAGACACGGTAGATGTACATGCCCGCCGCGAGGCTCCCGCGATCGAGCACCAGCGCCTCGTTGCATTCCCCGGTCATGTTGAGGACGAGGGCGCCTTGCAAATCGTAGATGTGCAGGTCATAGGATCCTGCTCGGGCAGCGTCACGCACCCAGAGAGTCGCCTGATGCTGCATCGGATTGGGAATGAGGCTGATGCTCGCGCCTGCAAATGGATTTTGCACACCCACCACCGAGATCGTATGCGCGTTGCAAATCGATTGTGTGCCGCCGCAGAGGTCGGTCACCGTGAGGCAGACATTGTAGGTGCCGTTGCCGGCATAGGTATGGCTCGGAGAGGCGATCGTGGAGGTGCCGCCGTCGCCAAAGTCCCAGGCATAGCTGAGCGCCCCCATGCTTTGGTCCACAAATTGGTAGGTAAATTGGTTGCTGCTGCTCCCAAACGCCGCTTGCAGCGTCGTGGGGCAAATCGTGAGCGTCGTGCAGGCGGAGTCGGATCCGCAAGCATTGGACGTGATCAAGCAGATGGTGTAGGTGTTGTTGCCGATGTAGGTGTGCACGGGATTTTGGGCACCCGAGCTGCTGCCATCGCCAAAGGTCCACAACCAGGAGGTCGCATTGGTGGAGCCGTCGCTGAAGCTGAGGTTGCCCGGGCTCGACTGCATGAAATTCCAAGTCGTGGTTGGGGCCACGCACACAAACACGCTCGTACAATGCGCGTCGGTCGTGCCACAGGCGCTTGTGGTCGTCAGGCATACCTGGTAAGTGCCCATAGCGGCATAGGTATGCGTCGGATTCATCAGCGTGCTCGTCGTGCCGTCTCCAAAGTCCCAGGCGTAGGTCTGCCCGTTGGTGGAGGCATCGGTGAATGTGGCCGAGAGACCCGTCGCCACACTGCCAAAGGCAGCCACGACCGCCGCACCGCAGACCTGCATGGTGCTGCAGGTTTGGTGGGTGCCGCAACCGTTTTGCACCGTGAGGCACACATTGTAGCTGCCGTCGACGGAATAGGCGTGCACGGGGCTCTGCGACGTGGAGGTCGTGCCATCACCAAAGTCCCAAAGCCAGGAGCTGGGCTGCTGTGAATTGTCGGTGAATTGGACCGTGCCGGCCCACAAGGGGGTGGCAGACACGGCAGCAACCGGCGCCACGCAGATCGTGACCGGACTGCAGACCGTGCTCGTGAGGCCGCAACTGCTCACGGTCGTGAGGCAGACGTTGTATGTGCCGTTGGCGGCATAGTTGTAATTGGGACTGGCAGCCGTCGAAGAATTGCCATCTCCAAAATCCCAGGTGCAGGTCAGTGCATTGAGGGAGGTATTGTTGAAGTTGACGTTGAGACCCGAGATGCCCGGCACAAAGGAGGCCTGTGTCGTGACGTTGCAGAGCGCAAGCTGGAAGCATTGCGTGTCTGCGGCACAAATGCCGTTGGTGATGAGGCAGACTTGGTAACTGCCGCCGACACTATAGGTATGTGAGGGATTTTGCAACGTGGAGGTCGTGCCGTCCCCAAAATCCCACAGCCGGCCCAGCACCGTGCCCGTCGACAGATCCGTGAATTGTGCGGAGAGCTGGTTCACGGTCGATGAATAATTGGCAGCGACCACGTCGCAGATGCGGGTGTGAACCGTGTTGGTCTTGACCGGGGCGTTGAAGTCAAAGTAGATCGAGGCACTGTTGGGGATGATGGTGCCGGGCGGGAGATTTGGCTTTCTTTTGATTTCATAGAAGAAGGCTCCATTGCTACCCGCTTGGTTGGCTCCGCTGTCGGGCAGCATGATGTTGGGAAATGAGATTTCCAATTGTCCATTGGTCGACGAAGCCACGATGGTATAGGAATGGCTGGCGCCGACCATCCTGAAACTGCTGAGATCCAGATGCGCTGCGTCTAGGGTGTCACGCACAAATACGTTGATGGCCGTGTCGGTACCGGTATTTTGGAATCGCACTTGGTAGATGAGTATACTGTCGTTCAGCGGTAGGTCGCCATCGACGTTTTGTCCCGACACGGTACGCACCTGCTTGTCGTTGGGGTCGTAGGCACCGACGGTGAGCGCATTCCAGGTACGGTGGTTATTTGCAGGGAAATAATCCATCGGATTGGGAATGATCCAATCTTCGC
>JANMIM010000186.1:0-8767 GCA_031375795.1 Bacteroidota bacterium | reverse complement strand
GCTCGCTGACCACACCGATTTGGGCTCGGTGTTGGTGCCAGGCAACATTGTACGCACCTTTACGATCCAGAACACAGGGAATGCCGCTCTCAATGTCAGCGCCATCACGAAGACAGGCAACAATCAAGCACCGTTTACGGTGAGTGGTATCGCGTTGCCCACCACGATCGCTGCGGGCGGCAGTACGACTTTTGATGTTACATTTACCCCTGTATCTGGTGGTTTGAAGACGGCCACGATCAACATAGCCAATAATGCCTGCTCAGGAAATCCATTTACTTTCAGTATCCAAGGAAATTCAGGCTCCCCCAACCTCAGCCCCATCGCCATTTGCCGCGATGTTACCCTGACTGCCAACGCAAGTTGCCAAGCCACGGCATCGGCAGGCTCCTTTGACAATGGGTCTACCGACCCCGAGGGCGAAGCGATCACACGGACGGTCTCGCCAGTGTCACCTTACCCCGGAGGTATCACATCTGTGGTCTTGAGCGTGAGTGACGGCAATTCCACTGGCACTTGCACGGCAACGATGACAGTCGAAGACCATACCAACCCCACAGTCACCTGCCCTGCCAACCAAACGGAAAACGGAGGAATCAACTGCACTGCCACCGCGACCTATGCCGCGACGACGACGGACAATTGCGCCGGCACCTCCGTGACGTACTCCCCACCATCGGGCTCTACTTTTGCTTACGGTATTACCACCGTGACTGCCACTGCAACCGACGGCTCTGGTAATACATCCACCTGCACCTTTACGGTCAATGTAAGGGACATCATCCCGCCATCGGTCATTTGCCCAGCCCTCCAACCCGTTAATGCAGGCGGGTTCTGTAACGCCGCGGTTACATTTGCTGCCACGGCCACCGACAACTGCGGCGCGGTGACCACTGCCTATTCTCGTGCACCGGGTTCTACCTTTAACGTGGGCACGACGACCGTCACGGCCACCGCGACCGATGCCAATGCCAACACTGCGACCTGCAGCTTTACGGTCACCGTGCAGGATGCGACGGCTCCCACCATCACCTGTCCGCTCACTGCCAACATTGGCACCGGCACGGGCTTATGTACATCTGAAAGCTACGCATGCCTTGGCACTCCTACGGGCAGCGACAATTGCAGCAGCACATTTGGCAACGCCTTGAACTTTGATGGTGTAAATGATTACGTCACCCTCGGCACGAATGGGAGCTTGCAGCCACCTCAAGCGGTCACTGTAGAGGCTTGGGTGTTCAAATCCAACTGGGGCAGCCCAACCCGAAAGCAATTGATAGCCGGCAATACCCAGAGCGGGGGTTATGCGATCATGATCGAGTCAGCGGGCGAATTGAGAATGATCGTGCGCAGAAATGGCGCATACGGCAGTGCAACTTATCCTCAGATGACTTCGGTTTGCGCAGGTTGGCACCAC
Organism: Bacteroidota bacterium; assembly: GCA_031375795.1. Taxonomy (GTDB): domain Bacteria; phylum Bacteroidota; class Bacteroidia; order J057; family JADKCL01; genus JADKCL01. The sequence continues at coordinate 7,350 of JANMIM010000186.1, read as the reverse complement.
GTCTCAGGCACCTACGATGGCAGGTACACAAAGCTCTATGTCGATGGCCTTTTGGTGGACACGGACGATGCAGGCGCAACTTTTCCGATCCAGTATTCTGTCAACAACGGCTTCATTGTCGGCGCAGAGGCTTCCGCTACCAATGCTCCTTCGGGGTCAGCCTACTTCGTGGGGAGCATCGACGAGCTGCGTATTTGGAACACCGCCAGGACGCTTTTCGAGATTCAAACCAGCCGCACCAAAGAGATCAGTGCCGAACTGAATTTAGTGGCCTACCATAAATTCAATCATGTTGGCGGTCAGACAAGTTCCACCAACGCTTCCGGCCCAGGAAACACGGGCACGCTCAACGGCTTTGCCTTGAACGGCGCCACTTCCAATTGGGTCGCCGGGCAATCTGTAGTTTTCACCCACAATGGCATTGGAAACTACCCACTCGGCACCTCGAGCGTAGTTTGGACGGCCAATGACAAAGTCGGAAACACCAGCACCTGCACACAGACGGTCATTGTGACTGACAACGAAAACCCAGTCGTCACCTGCCCAGGCAGTTTCAGTGTCAATACGGCCATAGGTGTGTGCACGGCAAATCCCACATTCAGCGCAATGGCGACAGACAATTGTACTGTGCCGCCGGTCGTTACCTATTCGCCTGCCCCTGGGTCGACGTTTGGCTATGGTGCGACCACAGTCACAGCTACCGCCACGGATGCCAGCGGCCGCACTGGGACATGTACATTTACCGTCACGGTCAATGATGTCACGGTGCCCACGATTACCGGTCCATCCAACATGACGCCCAGCACAGGTGCGGCGTGCAACGCTGCAGTCACCTATTCCGCAACCGCAAACGACAATTGCGGCATTCCCAATATCACGTATTCCCCGGCATCCGGCTCTACATTCACCCTCGGCACGACCACGGTGAATGCGACCGCAAACGACGGCCATGGCAACACGGCAACCTGCAACTTTACCGTCACGGTCACCGACGGCACACCCCCGGTGATCGCTTGCCCGACAAACCTGAACGTTTTGAGTCCTTCGCTTTGTACAGCGTATCTATCCAATTCTGTGGGCACGGCTACGGCGACCGACAATTGCAGCAGTAGCTTTAACAATGCATTGAACTTTGGAGGGGGCGATGACTACGTCACCCTCGGTACAGATGGGAGTTTACGGCCTTCTCAAGCGGTCACCGTGGAGGCTTGGGTGTTCAAATCCACCTGGGGCGGCCCATTCCAAAAGCAAATAATCGCCGGCAATACCCAGAGTGGAGGTTATGCGATCTCTATCGAGTCGTTGGGCGAATTGAGGATAACTGTGCGCAGAAATGGCGCCTATGGCAGTGCAACTTATCCTCAGATGACTTCGGCTAGCTCAGGTTGGCATCACGTTGCAGGCACCTACGATGGCAGGTACACAAAGCTCTATCTTGATGGACTTTTGGTGGCCACCAATGATGCCGGCGGAACTTTTCCGATCCAGTATTCTGTCTCCAACGGCTTCCTGATCGGCGCAGAGGCTTCCGCTACCAATGTTCCGGAGGGGTTAGCCTACTGGGTAGGCAGCATCGACGAGCTGCATATTTGGAACACTGCCAGGACGCTTTCCCAGATTCAAACCAACCGCACCATGGAGATCAGTGCCCAACTGAATTTGGTGGCCTACCATAAATTCAATCATGGCACCGCTGGCGGACCCAATGGTAGTCAGACAAGTTCCACCGACGCTTCCGGTACAGGAAATACAGGCACACTCAACGGCTTTACCTTGAACGGCACCACCTCCAATTGGGTCGGGGGCCAAGCCGTCGTCGTGTCCAGCAACGCCGCGGGCACCTACCCGCTTGGCGTGAACAACGTGGTTTATACTGCCACTGATGCCTCGGGCAACACGAGCTCATGTACACAGACGGTGACGGTGCGCGATGCGACGAATCCAACGATCACATGTCCCGGCAATCAGACGCTTACGCCCACGCCAGGTACCTTTCCATGCACGCGTATCGCCAACTATTCCGAACCTGCGGGCACCGACAACTGTCCTGTGGGTGTGACCACTACACGCATCGCGGGCCTCGCGCCTAACTCTGCCTTCCCGACTGGCACCAATATTGTCACTTACCGTGTCACCGATGCCGGTGGGAATACAGCGACATGTAGTTTCACGATCACCGTGAGTCCATGCAACACCCCGCCCAACGCCGTATGCCAGAACGTCACGGTTACAGCCAATGGTACCTGCCAAGGCACAGTAGCGGGTGCGCAGGTGAACAACGGGTCTGTAGATGCGAATGGCGCGCCGCTGAGCTACAGTCTGTCACCTGCAGGGCCTTATGCCCTCGGCACAACCAACGTGGTGCTCACGGCGACCAATGGGACGACAAGCGGTACTTGCAGCGCGGTCATCACGGTGATCGACAACCAGGCTCCTTCCTTCACCAATTGTCCAGGGAACATCACCGTTACCGCAATGGGTTCCAATTGCGGTGAAGTGGTAAACTATGCCACCCCCCTTGCGATCGACAATTGTGCACCGGCGCCGACCCTCGTTCGCACGGCAGGTTTGGCCAGCGGCTCTACCTTTGTGGGTGTCAACACAGTGACGTATCAGGCAACGGATGGCAGCGGCAACACTGCCACATGCAGCTTCACCGTCAGCGTTCCCGACATTGTTTTGCCCACCATTGTTTGCCCCGGCAACATGAATATCAGCACCGACCCCGGAATGTGTACAGCGACGCTTGCTTACAGTGCGCCCGTCGGCACGGACAATTGTCCTAGTCCGACCACCGTTCAGACTGCGGGTGTTGCAAGTGGCACGATCCTCCCCGTTGGCACAATCACCAACACATTCAGCGTCACCGATGCCTCGGGCAATAGCGCAAGCTGCTCCTTCGATGTGACCGTGAGAGACGGCGAACTGCCGGCCATTGTTTGCCCAGCCAACATCAGCACCTTGGCCTCAGGAGCTTCCTGCGATGCCTATATCACTTACAACGCTCCCGTGGGCACCGACAATTGTTTGGGATCAACTACAGCCCAGACCGCAGGATTGACATCCATTGACCCCTATCCCGTCGGCGTGACCACCAATACCTACGTCGTGACCGCCGCAAACGGAGCTGTTGCTACTTGCTCGTTTACGGTGACCATAGAAGATGTATCACTGCCAGCTATGACATGTCCTGACAACCTTATGCTGTGTGCGGATGCCAATTGTCAAGTGGCCATACCAAGTTTCACCACAGCAGGAACGACCCTAATCACCAACAGCACTACCGATTTTTTTGGTGGCCAAGGTTACCGGAACTGGTACTATGGCCAATACCCAGCCTCCTCCAGCAATGGCTTCGTGCAATTGCCCACGTGGATGGGCGCTGCTTGGCAAGGCAATCAGCCTTTGGGTACACCCTATCTAAACGCCAATGGTGGTCATCCAGGGGTGGGGAACTTGGATTGGTCGGTACGCCGTTGGAATAGCACGGTGAACGGCAATGTGAACTTGCGCTTGGAATTCTATGACCTTGATATGAACTGCGGGGATGGAGCGAACGTGCGGGTATTGAAAAATGGAATCCAGATCTATGAATATTTGAACATTCCAGGCGCGATCGTCACAGATTACGTTGCGACAACGGTCGCCTGTGGAGACCTCATCGATTTTGTGATCGATCCTAAGTTCAGTGCCGATTGCGACATCAGCCATTTCACAGCTGAGATCACGACCTCCAATGTGGCGACTTTCACCGACAATTGCACGATTACCTCGGTGACCCAAAGCCCTGCATATCTCAGTGGTGCAGCTTTGGGTACCACACCCATTACGCTCAACGCTACTGACCTGAGCGGGAACGCATCCACATGCAGCTTCAACCTTATGGTGCAAGACGCCATGCCGCCTTCAGCGATTTGCCGCAACGTCACAGTGCAATTGGATTCCGCAGGATTGGCGAGCATCAACGTATCGCAGGTTGACAATGGAAGTTCCGACAATTGTGGAACGCCGACTTTGAGCTTGGACAACAGCAGTTTTTCATGCAGCAACCTCGGGATGGCCAACACCGTCACCCTGACAGTAACAGATGCTAGTGGCAATAGTTCAACTTGCAATGGAACGATCACGGTCTTGGATTTGATACTGCCTACGATCACGTGCGACTCGAACCAGAACGTGAGCACTGACATCGGCGTCTGCGGTGCTGTGGTGACCTACGGCAACGCATCGACCGACAATTGCACGGGTGAATTGATCACCCAAACGTCTGGTTTGCCTAGCGGTGCGACGTACCCGATCGGCACCACGACCAACAGCTTCACAGTGACCGATGCCGCCAACAATACGGCAACGTGCAGTTTCACGGTGACCGTGAGCGACAACGAGGCACCATTGGTGGCGTGCAATTCCATCCAAGTGTCTCCAGCAACGGGAGGCAGCGTCACCATCACACCTGCGATGGTGACGATCAGCGCCACCGACAACTGCGGCGCCGTGACTTCTACGGTCACCCCAAACAGCTTTACATGTGCGCAGGTAGGACAGCTGAACGCAGTTGCGCTGGTCGTGACCGATGCGAACGGTAACAGCTCAAATTGTTTCACCAACGTGGCAGTATTGGGTGTAGGCTGCAACCTTCCGCCCGTTGCAGTTTGTCAAGATCTCTCAGTGAGTGCAGATAGCAACTGCCAAGGCTATGCGGATGCTATCGAATTCAACGATGGCAGTTCTGATCCGAATGCGCTGATATTCAGCGTTTCGCCTGCCGGACCTTATCCTGTTGGGAATACGTCCGTCGTCTTAACCGTGAGCGATGGGAACCTGACCTCCACCTGCGGGGCCACGATCACTGTGTATGACGTGATTCCGCCCACGATCACTTGCCCTGCAAACATCACGGTCAACAACGACGCAGGCAATTGCGATGCCGTTGTAACCTTCACAGTTGGCTCGGATGATAATTGTGCTGCCCAAATGGTGACACAGACATCTGGCATCGCTTCGGGCGCAACCTTCCCCGTCGGCACGACCACCAACAGCTATTCGGTAAACGACTATGGGGGAAATGATGCCAATTGCAGCTTCACGGTGACCGTCAACGACAACGAGAATCCCACGATCACTTGCCCGGCAGACATCGCGGTCAACAACGACGCCGGCAATTGCGGAGCCAACGTAAGCTACACCGTCGGCTCGAATGACAATTGCGCGGGCCAAACGGTGACACAGACCGCTGGCATCGTCGCGGGCGCAACCTTCCCTGTCGGCGCGACGACCAACAGCTTCATGGTGACCGATGCAAGCGGCAACACGTCAACATGTAGATTCACGGTGACTGTCATGGACAACGTTGGCCCGGCCGTGACCTGCCTTGCCATCCAAGTGTCTCCGACAACAGGCGGCAGCGCAACCATCACACCTTCGATGGTCACGATCAGCGCCACCGACAATTGCGGCTCCGTGACTTCTACGGTCAGCCCCAGCAGCTTCACGTGTGCACAGGTAGGTCAGTTGATCACAGTCGAGTTGGTCGTGACCGATGCAAACGGTAACAGCTCCAATTGTTTCACCACCGTGGAAGTGTTGGGTACAGGCTGCAACCAAGCGCCCGTTGCTGTGTGTCAAAATCTGACGGTGAATGCGGATGGCAACTGCGAAGGCAATGCGGCGGCTGCGGACTTCAACGATGGTAGCTCTGATCCGAATGGTGACCCGATGATATTCAGCCTTGCGCCTGCCGGACCCTATGCCCTTGGGAATACATCCGTCGTCTTGTCAGTGAGCGATGGCAGCTTGAGTAGCACTTGTGCGGCTACTGTGACGGTGGTGGACAATATTGCACCCACGATTACTTGCCCCGCGAACATCGCGGTCAACAACGACGCAGGCAATTGCGGCGCAGTCGTGAGCTTCACAGTTGGCTCGCATGAGAATTGCGCTGGCCAAACGGTGACCCAGATAGCTGGCATTGCTTCGGGCGCAACCTTCCCTGTCGGCACGACATTCAACAACTACGCTGTTTCTGATAATTCCGGGAATTCTGCTTCTTGCAGCTTCACGGTGACCGTCAGCGACATCGAGAATCCCACGATCACTTGCCCGGCAAACATCAGCGTGAACAACGATGCAAACCAGTGCAGCGCAGCGGTGACCTCGGCTTCGCCCAACATGAGCGACAACTGCTCGCCGACGGGCAATGCACTGTCCTTTGATGGCATCAACGATTATGTCGTGATCCCCACATCCACCGGTATCAACAGTCAGTTTACGTCCAACAGGATCACGTTGGAGGGCTGGTTCCGCCAGACTGTCCCGACGGGGGGGGCTCTCCCGATGCTTGTCGGCGAATCCTCATTGGGTGACGGCAATGTCAAATTCTCCATGTACATGAGTGGTGCGAACGTGGTCGCGGGCTTCTTCAACGCCGGATGGACCAACGTGACCTCAACGGCGACAATCCCGTTGAACACTTGGACCCATATCGCCGCGACCTACGACCAGAATGCGATCCGAATCTACATCAATGGCGTCCCCTCGGGATCAGTGAACACTGGCATTGTTCCCTTGCCCAACGGCACAGAGGAATGGCGCATTGGCCGCCGTTTTGACATCAATAACCAATGTTTCGGTGGCTATATGGACGAGGTTAGAATCTGGAACGTGGCCAGTTCCCAAGCGCAGATCAACGACAACAAGACCCTGGAGATAAATGGCAATACTCCCGAACTCGTTGCCTACTACCGCATGAACCAGGGCTCTGCTGGCGGCACCAACACGGGCATCACCCAGCTAACGGACGGGACTGGCCTAAGGAACGGCAATCTCACGAATTTCAACCTTACGGGCTCGACGTCCAACTTTATCGCTGGAATCGTGCCCAGTATCCCCTCCAGCAACAGCTTCAACAATACGTCGGATGCCTCCGGTACCTACCCCGTGGGCGTGACCAGCATTGTTTGGACCACCACCGATGCATCGGGCAACACCGCCGCATGCACCCAGACCGTGACCGTTGTTGACAATCAGGCACCAGCAATCACGTGCCCTGCCAATCAATCTGTCAATGCCAGCAGCGCCAATGGTGCGGTCGCGAATTATACGACGCCCGTGGGAACAGACAATTGCACACCTACCACCAGCCGCATTGCAGGTCTGGCAAGCGGTTCAACCTTCCCGATCGGCGTGAATACCGTGACCTATGGTGTGACCGACGGAGCAGGTGCCTTGGCTCAATGTTCCTTCACCATCACAGTCTCTGGTCTTGCACCACAGATTGTATGCCCTGCCAATATTTCCGTGAATACTGCATCGGCTAGCTGCTCCAATACAGCTACGTTTGCGGCAACGGTG
>JANMIM010001425.1:0-3122 GCA_031375795.1 Bacteroidota bacterium | reverse complement strand
AGCAAACCTTGCGCATTGGCGAAATGAGCGGTATTGTGTTGGGTCAAATGAGGCATTCCCCTTTTTTCGCATTCCCGGCTCAGTCTGGGCAATGGCATTTTGCGGAAAAGCCAATAGCGGCGAGCAATGAACGCGCGACCTATTTGGGGACTTCGGTCCAGTACAATTTTTGAATCAAACGCAGATTTGTAAAAACCGTCTATTCTTGGGAAAATGGAACAAACGTTTTCCCATCAAATTTGTAAAAGCCACCGCCATCTGTCCCTATCAATAAATTTGCTTTTTGGTCTAGGTAAATGCATTCAATCGCATCATGATCTAGTCCATCCCGCAACGTGAAATTCGTCAAATCCTTTCCGTCATACCGCCAAACTCCCGCATCGATCGTGCCAAGCCACATGTTTCCTTCATTGTCCTCCGCAATCGAATAAAATCGCGCAAGGGCCCCAGGTCCAGGCTTCGCGGAAATATTGGAGGCCTTCAAAAATTCTGGATTGCCCAATCCATTTTCCTCTGTGAAATTGGTCAATGTTTTCCCATCATAACGAAACACGCCCGCGCCATTGTTTCCAAACCACATATTCCCCGTATGGTCCTGAAAAATCGCCAGCACAGCCGGTCCGTCTAGGCCCAAACCGCTGATCCAGATGAAGTTATTCCCATCGTACCGACACACACCCAAACTTTGTGTGCCCAACCAAAGATTGCCTTGCCGGTCCTTGAACGTACTGTAAACCGTAAACGGACTCACCGGATCCGAGGGCGATTCCGAATAATTGATTTGCTGCTCGGTACTCGGCAGGGGCAAATACGTGAACGAATTTGTGCCAGTCATCGGCGCAAGGACCGAGTGCTCACGGTAAACGCCGCCACCCACTGGAAACCACAAATCGTCAGCCTCCTTTTTCCATTGTTTTTCAAAATGACCATTCAAATTTGCGTCTTCAGCCATGGGGAAAGTGGTGAAGGTTTTCCCATCGTAGCGACTGACGCCATTGGCCGTAGCGATCCAAATATTGCCTGCTTGGTCCTCCTCAATTTTTCGCACTTGGTTGTAGCACAAGCCCATTTGCGCATTCAATTGTGTGATCGATTTCCCATCATATCTGTAAATGCCCTCGCGGTCCGTTCCAAACCAATAAATGCCCGCACGGTCTTGGAAGATGGATGTGATGGGGCTATTGGCCCTGAAACTTGCGGCCGCCTGCGGAGAGACCGATGTGAATTGCGCTTTCCCGATGGGTTGTGCATCCGTTTTTGAGGCGATGGGTTGCTGAATTTGTTGCCGGTGACAGGAGTTGAGCGATATACATAGCAGCAGGAGCCACAATATCGGGGTGTTCGATCTACGATTTTTGGAAGCGGACATGGGCCAAAGATACGTGTTTGGAGAATACTGGGGCTGGCGATGTGGGAAAATGGATTTCGAGCTATTTTGGGATTTTTGGCCTAGCATCCTTGGATGTGTTTGCACCTGGTGAGTTGATATTGCGGCGGATGCCGATCAAGCATTTTGACATCGACGAAAATCCAACGCGGCGGGAATTGGTGGCGTATGCGGAGCGGTGGGCGCCTTATCGGAGCGTGGCTTCGGTGTTGTTGTGGCGGAGATTGCGGATGTGAGGGGGATCGTTGTGATTGGGGATCTTGGCTAGCGTGCAGCATTTTTATTGCGGTTTGTTTCGCATCCTTGCGCCGTTAGCTGTATAATGTCCGCTTGCTCCAACTACACGTGTCGTGGCCTTGAAATCAGAGGATCATCATTTCCCAAAATCCACGGCAAGAGTTCTTCGGCGATCTTTCTCATCGTATCAGCATCATCGCAACCTAGCGAAGCAAGTGAACCCGATCCGCTGATGCAGCCACTTCCAGGCCGACAGGTTGCGCCATTTTCCAATTCTCGGATACTCAAACAGCCATCGCCTGGACCGAAGGGATACGACCTCGTAGCACATTCAAAAAACAGGTCCCAATTCTGTTCTGTTGAATTCAGCGCATAATTTTCTCCAGCCCTTATGGTCTCCACAATGGTTTCAATTTCACCTTGGTCATTGATCAGCAAATACCCCCCTGCGACGACCGCGCGCGCGAGGATTTGGTACGGCAATGATGTTACATCTTCTGATGCAATACATGCTCGATCCAGCCAACTGATGAAATTCAAGAGCGATTCTCTTGAAGGAGGTGCTATTATTTTCGCTCGGACAGCTTCTTTTGTTTCTATTGTCAATTCCATTGGATGTCAAAGTTATGGTTTTTGATTACTCCACTGTTCTCTGCAAGATCCGAAACTAATTTGACGCGCCGTGGTAGGAGCATCATGTCCTAAACCTCCTTCCCAATCACCAATACAACGTTTTCTCACTCCTCCGGCTCAAACAACTCCACCATCCAAAAAACATCACCCCCAGAAAGTGCCAAAATCGCCTCCATCGACAGTTCCCTTGTATGCCTCTTCGGCTGTAGGCATATCGAAGGCCATCAGCAGGAAATCACCGCTTAATCTGCAACAAAACCAAGCTCCGATCCAAAGCCTCATAATTCACCGCTCCAGCTCCCGTGCCATAATTCCCACCTTGCATCACCAAGCGATAAGTATAAGTCCCAGGCGCCAATGCCAAATCGGGGAAAATGATCGGCACCGTCATGTTGCCCGTGCCCATATTGTAGGGCGCGCTCACGGGCAGGCCCGAGCCGATGGAAGATTCTGTGCGCCAGATATTTGTGGAGTTGCTCACAAAGCCATCGTTGCTGCGTTGCAACCAAATCTGGAAACGGTTGGAGTTGGGCAATGTGGCTGTACTGAGCGTGCGAATGGCCACGGTCCCCATGATGAGGACGCCGCTGTTGTTGATACCGCTGCCATCGGTAATGGTGATCGATTGCGTGGTGCCGTCGATGATGCAGGCACTCGCGACATCGTTGAAGGTCACCAAGGGCTGCGAGGTGCTGCGTGCTGTGGTGCCGCCGATGTTGGTGGGCAAACCCAATGAGGTGGCCAAAACCGGTCCGCCCGGTGCGGGTGATACGACGTTGGTGGTGCAGGCAATCGCATTTCCTTTCAATTCTTGGTTCACGAAATCACCCGTAAACAGGATCGTGCCGGCAGCACCGAGCCGCAC
>JANMIM010001398.1:0-4929 GCA_031375795.1 Bacteroidota bacterium | reverse complement strand
CTGATCGGCCCCCAAGACATGTGGTGTGGGTGGACTAATAAGATCTGCCATCGACCCCCAAAACCCAATCGACGACCGATCACCCAATTTTCCTATTCCCTGCTATCAAAGATTTGCTAAATTCACGGTCTCAGAAAATCTACTAGATGATCCCCAAGCCGCTCAAGCCCCGCGCCGCTCTCAACAAGGCCTACCTCAAGGTCAAGCCCACGCGCGAACAGATCGAGCCGTTCAAGGCTCACCTCGTGACCCTGCTGAATCGCCTCCAACTCAAGGAGAGCGAGGAGCACCACAAACGCAACATCGCGACCTTTTTGGAGGATGCATTCTACAAGCACAGCCACCACCTCAACGCCAAGGGCGACATCGATCTTGCGATCTATACCGGCAAGAGCTCCAAGGATCCGGTGGGCGTGATCGTGGAGGTAAAGCGGCCCGACAACGATGGGGAAATGTTCCGTGCTGACAATCCCGCCGCCAAGAGCATGTGTGAACTGATGCTGTACTACTTGCGGGAGCGCATCGACGAAAACAACCAAGACCTGCGCCACATGGTCATCACCAATGGCTATGATTGGTATATCTATGACACCACGACCTTTGACCGGCTGTTTTTCAGCAAGGGCAGTCTCAAAAAGGACTACATCGCCTGGCGCGACGACCGCAAGGCCGCCAAGACCACGGCATTCTTCTACGACCACATTGCCAAGCCCCTGCTCGTCACCGGCAATGATACCGAGCTGCCTTATGTACACCTGAACCTGCGCGACTATGAAAAGGCCGCCCGCAACGCCGACCTGCACGACGACGCCAAGCTGATCGTGCTATACAAAATGCTGTCGCCGAGCCACCTGCTCAAGGAACCGTTTGCAAATGACAGCAATAGCCTCAACAAGGACTTTTATTCCGAGCTACTGCACATCATCGGCTTGGAGGAGGCCAAGGACAAAAACAAGAAGGTGATACGCAGGCATGAGGCGGGAAAGCGCTTGGAGGGCTCGTTGTTGGAGCATACGATCGAGCGCTATCAAGAAAATGCAGATGTTCACCTGATTGCCGACCGCCGTCGATTTGGAGACACGACACAGGAGCAACAGTTTGGAATTGGACTTGAATTGTGCATCACTTGGATCAATCGAATTCTTTTCTTAAAGCTTTTGGAGGCGCAATTGCGTGCCTACCATCAAGGCAGTCCTGACCATCGCTTCCTGGACCCCAAGGTATTGCACGATTTTGACAAGCTCAACGACCTCTTTTTTCAGGTGCTTGCAAAGCGTCCGATGGAAAGGACCGATAAAAGAAGGGCTGCCTTCCAAAACGTCCCCTACCTCAACAGCTCTCTTTTTGAAAAGACCGAATTGGAAATTGGTGTCTTCTGCATCAATGTTTTTGACAATGAGATCGCTCTCCCCATCCACAGCCGCACCGTCTTGCGCGATGTAAATGGCAAGCGACTCACAGGCGAGATGCGCACCCTGGAGTACCTGCTCAAATTCCTCGAAGCCTACGACTTCAGTGCAGAGGGCGGCGAGGAGATCCAAGAGGAAAACAAGCCCCTCATCAATGCCTCCGTCTTGGGCCTCATCTTTGAGAAGATCAACGGCTACCGCGACGGCAGCTTCTTTACGCCCGGCTTTGTGACCATGTACATGTGCCGCGAGACACTGCGCAGCGCCGTGGTGCAGAAATTCAACGAGGCTTTTGGATGGACCACAAAGGGCCTGGACGAACTGCGCGACCTGCTGGAAGCTGGTGCACCGCACCGCAAGCAGTACAACGCGCTGGTGAACAACCTGCGCGTCTGCGACCCTGCCGTAGGCTCTGGCCACTTCCTCGTGTCGGCGCTCAACGAGTTGCTGGCCATCAAGAGCGAGCTGGGCATATTGAGCTACCATGCAGACGGTAGCCGAGTGAAGGAGTATGGCCTGCGTGTGGAAAATGACGAGCTTGTGGTGCTCGACTATGAAGAGTACAAGCCCTTTGCCTACAGCGTCGGCAAGGCAGGCAAGCCACTGCCCGAGCTGCAAAAGCTGCAAGAGACCCTGTTTCACGAGAAACAGACCCTCATTGAGAATTGCCTGTTTGGGGTGGACATCAACCCCAACTCCGTGAAGATATGCCGCTTGCGGCTTTGGATCGAGCTGCTCAAGCATGCCTACTACACCGCAGGCAGCGACTACGCCGACCTCGAGACCCTGCCCAATATCGACATCAACATCAAGCAAGGCAACAGCCTCGTGAGCCGATTCGGCTTGCAAGATGCCCTCGGTGCGGCCCTCAAAGAGAGCGGGCACACGGTCGCCGAGTACCGCGCCGCCGTCGAGGGCTACCGCCACGCAAGCGGCAGCGCCGAGAAAAAGGCCATGCTAGCCATCATCGAGGCCGTGAAGGGGGCCTTTCGCGACACCATCGACAAGCCTCTGCAGCGCAAGATTGCAGGAGCACGCGGCTTGCTAGCCAACCTTGAGCAGGAGATCGCCAACCTCCGCCAATTTGGGATGGCTGTCACCGCCAAGCTGCAGCAAGATCACGACCGGGCCAAGGCAGCCTTCGAGGCGGCGGTCCTCGAACGCAAGGAAATCGAGGACAATGCCCTCTTTCGGGAGGCCTTTGAATGGCGGTTTGAGTTTCCGGAGGTGCTGGATGCCGAGGGGGAATTTGAGGGCTTTGATGTGGTCATCGCCAATCCGCCCTATATCCGGCAAGAGGAAATCAAGGAATACAAGGATCACTTTGCAACGCGCTTTAGGACCTACGTGTCCAGCGCTGACCTCTATGTGTATTTTGTCGAGCTGGGAATGAGCCTTTTGCGGCCACGCGGCGCGTTTTGCTACATCATCCCCAACAAATGGATGCGCGCAGGCTACGGCAGCAACATCCGGCAGTGGTTGCTGGGCCACGACCTGCAAGGCATCGTGGACTTTGGGGACCTGCCCGTGTTTGAGGAGGCTACGACCTATCCCTGCATCCTGAGCATGCGCAAGCAGCCCGGCACCGGGCAAGTCATGGCCGCCGAGATCCCCACGCTCGACATGGACGACCTCGGCAGCACCGTGCGCAGCCTCGCCTTCGCGGTCGCCACCGACAGCCTCGCCCCTGGCGGATGGACGCTGATGCGCAACGACAAAGCCGCCGTGCTGGAAAAGATCAGGTCGCAAGGCGTGCCCTTGGGGGAATATGTGGGTGGGAAGATCTATTATGGCATCAAGACGGGCTTGAATGAAGCGTTTGTGATCGATGCCGCCACGCGGGAGCGGCTGATTGCGGAGGATGCGCGGAGCGCGGAGGTGATCAAACCGTTTTTGGCGGGGAGGGATGTGAAGCGGTGGCGGGTGAAGGATAGTGGTCATTATTTGATTTTGTTGCCGAGCGGGTGGACGAAGGAGCATCAGATAGATGGCGTTAAGCCTTGGGACCTGCTGTGCCAATTGTATCCCGCCATTGCAGCACATTTGCTACCCTTTGAGGCGGCAGCAAGGAAGCGCTCCGATCAGGGGCAACGGTGGTGGGAGTTGCGGGCTTGTGATTATTACATAGCTTTTGACCAGCCCAAAATTATCGTACCCGCAATTGTCCAATCGGCTTCCTATGCATTTGACTCGGCTGGCTACCACTCCAATGACAAGACCACTATCATTGCTTCTAGCGATATGGCATTGTACGGATTACTTACTTCCCGATTGCTTGATTTCTTCATCAAGTCCATTGCAGCAACCAAGCAAGGTGGGTTCTTTGAGTATAAGCCAATGTACTTGGTGCAAATGCCGATATTTCTCCCTTATCCCGCTCGGTCAGAGATAGAAGCCCTTGTTTTACAGATCATGGAAGCAAAGGCCGCTGACCCGCTTGCCGATACGCTGGCGTGGGAGGGCGAGATTGATCGGGTGGTTTATGGGTTGTATGGGTTGGGGGAAGGGGAGATTAATATTATTGAAGGAGGGATTTGAAGATATGGTAAACGCAATAAGAAAGGCCGACGAGAAGCCAAAAGCGCAATCAACGTTTTGGATTTGGCCCTTGGCAATCCTTGCGTTGTTCACAATTGTGGCTGCAATATGGGTTTTTATCCAGGCGCCACATTGGGAACACGACTTTGAACATGCTGGAACCGTTGGCGATTTTTTCAACGGAATGCTTGCGCCTTTTATCGCATTTATAAGTGCGTTATTGACCTTCGCGGCGTTTTTTGTGCAGTTTCAGGCAAATGAGGCCCAAAAAGCCGCTCTGCGAAAACAAGACGAACAACAAAGAATCGATCGGTTTGAACAGCGGTTCTTTGAGATGTTGCGGATACATCGAGAGAATGCTGAAGGATTCGTGATAAATTTCCCTAAGGATCAGCCTTCTCTTCGCGGAAAAAGGGCTTTCCTGCATGCATCCCAAGAGATTGAGAATTCTTATTTTTTACTTGAAGATAAAGCAGAACTTTTGCCTTGTTTGGAGAATTGCACGAAAACTGAGCGTCTTGCCACGGCCTTTCTGTTAAGCTTTTGGGGTATCCAAACAAAACAAAACTCAGAGAAAGCAAGGCAACGATATATGCTTGTTGCAACGCCCACTGATGGTGAAATTGAACAATTTCGTTTGTTAAAGTACGAACTTGCCAGTATTTATGAAAAGATTGAGAACCGTTTCGGCTATGTTGCTAACACGATTTTTCCTAATCTTCCGCTCTGGGAAGGACATTTTTCCGAAATGAGTCATATTATTCGACAGCTTTTGGCAATTTATGAGTTACTGGATGAAGTAATTGACTCCAAGCTCATGACTTTCGAGGAAGCAAGTAAATATGCTCGGATCCTAAGCTCTCAGCTTTCAAATGAAGAGCAAAGGATTTTGTATTACTACTCAATTACGTCGATTGGTACAATCTTATGGGACAAAAAATGGATCGTCAATTACAAACCTTTCAAAAACATAAATCTGGAT
>JANMIM010001362.1:0-9059 GCA_031375795.1 Bacteroidota bacterium | reverse complement strand
GGGGGAGACGCGCAGGAGCTCCTGCAAGCCCTCGCGCACGCCAATCGCCAGCACGAAGTGGCAACCCGAGGTGTCGCTGCACACGCCATCGGAGACGATCACGGCATAGTGCCCGTCGAAGCCGACGGTGAAGCTCTGACTCGTCTGTCCGGGGATCGCCTGGAAATTGTTGTCGCAAGCCAGCCATTGGTAGGTCGGCGAATTGAGGTTGGCGGTGAGGACGTTGCCGGCGAGGCTCACGCTCGTGTCCACGGCGTGGATGCCCAGCGTGAGGGTCACCATGGAGTCGCAACCCGTGATCGCGGTGAAGATCTCGCTGTAAGTGCCTGGCTGCGAGAGCGTCTGGGTGCCAAGCGTATAGACGTCTCCATCGCAGATGGTGTCGGCGATCGTGGTGTTGCTGGGCGGCGTGACGCTCAGGGTGAATGTCACGACCGAGTCGCAGCCCGTCGCGGCCGCAAATGTGCCCGTGTACACGCCCGCGCTGTCGAGCACCTGCGTCCCAAAAATCACCGAGTCGCCGCTGCAAATCGTGGCCGAGTCGCTGCCAAAGACGGTGGGCGTCACGCTGAGCTGCACGCCCACGGTGGAGTCGCAGCCATTCGGCTGCACGGCCACGTGGGTATAAAGACCGGCGGTGCTCAAGGGCTGGCCGAAATAGAGCAGGGTGTCGCCTTGGCAGATCGTGCTGAAGGAGAGGGCGCGCTGCACCGAGTCGAAGCCCGCGATGAATTCGCGGCGGTTGGCGAGGCCGCATCTGGTCGTGCGGTTGATGAGGGTGTCGAGTTGGAACTGGTTGTTGAGCCGCGACCAGAGGGTGCCCGTGTTGTTGTTGCGGTAGGCGAGGCGGATGTCTTGTTCGCGGGGGGCGTTGGAGAGGCCGGTGACGCCGCCGTAGTTGTAGGTGACGTTGTAGGTGGGGTTGGTGCCACCGACGAGGAAGGTGCCGAAGTAGCGTGAGGTTTCCAAGCTGCCACTGAGGTTTTCAGCGGTCGTGTTGGGGGTCTGGTTTACGGCATAGACGTGCATCGCCGTCGGCGTGCCGCTGGAAACCTGGGCGGCGAATGTGCTGCCGTCGAGGTTGGTGACGGTGACGGTGGTAGGCGAACCATAGACGACCGAGTTCACGTCGCCGATGGCGGCGGCGCTCAGGCCCCATGCAGGTGCGCCCATGCGGGTGCCCGTGAGGTTGTTGGGGCCGCTGTCGGCGGTGGTGAGGCCTGTGCCTTCATCCATTTTCCAATAGCCCACGAGGTTGGCGTAGTTGGGGTGGCCGTTGGTGACCTTTTTGGTGAGGTTGTTTTGGATCGTGGCTTGCGACAATGCTGTGTTCCAAATGCGCACTTCGTCGATCTGCCCGTCGAAGTTGCGGGTGCCGCCAGAGGTGTATGTGATGCGGCCGATCGCGAGGTCGTAGGTACTCGCTAAGGCGACACCTGTGTAATTGGTGGTGCCGCTCAAGACACCGTTGATGTAAAGTTTGACTTGGGTGCCGTCGAATGTCCCGGCGAGGTGGTACCACTGCCCGAGGACCATTTGCGGCGTGGAAAGGACTTCTTTCCAACTCGTCGTGGTGCCAAACATGAAGGATGCGGTGCCATTGGCGCCGCAACGCAAGGTGTACCCCGCTTCGCCAGCGCCCCATCCGTCCTTGCTGAGGATCACGTTGCCCCAGCTGTTGATGCTCCAGCTATCGGCCTTGATCCAAGCTTCCATGCTGAACGCGGTGGTGGGATTGAGGGCTGCGTTGTTGGGGATGCTCAGGTAGTCGGTCGATGCGTTGAAATCGAGCGCATAGCCGGATCCGGGCGCTTGAGCCAGGGCAAGGGAGCTGCAAAGCAAGGCGAGGAGGGAAAGAAGAATACTTCTCATAGGATGGCAAATCATTAATTGGAGCATTCAAGTTAGGCATTTATCAAAGGATATCCATGTGATCCTCCTGAAATTTTGCCTCAGAGCATTTCGTACATGCCTTTCTCGGTAATGATGTATTGTTTGCCCTGAATGTTGTAGATTACTTCATGCAGGCCCTCCTTGTATTTGAACCGCGTGCCTTTTGGGGTGACGAGGTATCGCATCCAAACAAAATAGGGAAGACTCAACCTGCCTCCACCAGAGGAATATTCCACCTTTCGCGCTCGGTCAAACGACGCAAACCTTTCCTCTTCCATGGTGAAGTCCGATTCGAGGTCGAGGCCATGCCCATCGACGACAAAATAGCCATTGGAAACACCCACAAATTCGCAACGAGCCCATGGATTGTCGTGATTGCATTTCTTCAAACCGGCTTTGGCTTGAAGCACGGAGGCTCGGGATTGCGAACAAAAGCAAAGCAACGCATTCCCATGCCATTCATTGCATTGTTTGTCGTATAGGTCTATTGAGTCCCGGATATTGATCATCGGGAACGGCTCCGCGATCTTGTAGTCGGGGTATAGGTACCGCCTGCCATCATGAAAGATGTTGCCAGTCGCATCCACGTAAAAGGGGTCCCAAACGTTGCCAGGTTCTTGGTCTTGGAAGAAGTGAGCCTCACGATTCTCGGGTGTCAAGAGTACCCAACCCGCATCAGTTTTCTTAGGAATCAATCCTGATTTTAGGACGACGGGGGTAAAGTGAAAGTAGTTGATCCAGCGTGCAGAAAGGCGAAACAACTTCGGATCCTTGAGTAGCGAATCCAGATAGGGTACCTCAGGATGGTTGTCGGGTTCGACGGTGCTTTGTGGATCAGTGACGGTTTTGACTTCGTTGTTGATCGTTTTGAGTATTCCCTGGCCACCTTGGGCTATCACCGCGACGGGAACTGCCAGCCAAGCCAGCAATGCAATCCCCCAAATCGATGCGTACCTGATGGCAAGAATTGTCTTCATGAATCCTTTGAATGAACTTAGGCAAAGATAAACCCTGGTATGTAAACCCGCAAGGTCATGGATTGGCTTTGGCCAAATGGAATTGGGTACACGCCATCATGTTCACAAGGGTCAGCCCCATGGCCCTTGGCGCATTGCCGCCGAACCCAAGGCTTGAAGCCGATCGGCTTTGATTGATGTGCGCGGGTAGGGGATCCCCCTGAAATTTTGCCTCAGAGCATTTCGTACATGCCGTGCTCGGTAAGGAGGTAATATTTGCCTTGTATGTTGTAAAATTCATCGAGAAGCCCTTCCGAAGATTTGAACCGCAAGCCTTTTGGGGTGACCAAGTATTGCAATCGCACAAAATGGCTCGGACTCAACCTGCCACCACCCCCTTCGCGATCCACCTTGCGCGTTCTGTCAAAATGCTCAAAGGCTTCTCCATTCAATGTAAATTCCGAATCGAAGTCGTAGCCACAATCCGCAATGACAAAGTAGCCGTTGGAAAGGCCAAAAAAATTGTAATTCGCCAGGAACCCATCAGGATTGCAATGCGGGCGTCCAGCTTTTGTTTGCAACTTGTCTATTCGATTTTGAATATATCCGTCACACGAGGTATTGGGATCTGGGTATTTTTCCTTGCATTCAGCGCGGTACCTGTCGATTGAATCACAGATATTGATGGTCGGAAATGGCTCCACGACCTTGTAGTCGGGAAAGATATACCGCTCGTCAGCGTGATAGACGTTGCCCGCCGCGTCCACATACATGGGACCTGGCTCACCGCCAGCTTTTGGTTTGAAGACATGGATCGGCCTGCCGTCGGGTGTTACAAACATCCAAGCGGTGTCATTGCATTGGACAATCAATCCGGATTTGAGGATGATGGTGGAGTTGAATAATTGAGTTGGGGCAGTGGACAATAGGCTAGGGAGCTTTCGATGCGAATGAATCTCGGGGGAGGTCAATCGAAACAGCTTTGGATCCTTGAGGAGCGAATCCAGGTAGGGTACCTCGGGATGGTTGTCGGGTTCGACGGTGCTTTATGGGTCGGTCACGGTTTTGACGCCGTTCTTGATCGTATGGGCAATCCCCTGGATGCCTTGTGCCACCGGCATGCTAGGCAATAGCTGCAATGCCAACCACAGGAGGCCCCCCAAGGAGAGTTGGAAGCATCTACGTTTTGTTTCGATGAATCGAATGCGTGGCATGGCACAAAGATAAGGGCAAGGTCGCCTGCCCGCAAGTGATGCTGATGGACGTAATGAAGATCGGGAAGCAACAATTCGACTTGTCCTCAAGGGCCAACCCTACCCCATGCTCCCGCCGCCGCGACGGCTAGTGTCATTTTTCCTCCACTTCTGCTACCACATCTATCGTTGCTCGCCAGAGGCAAATGTTCGGTCGGCGTTCGGCCAGAGGCCGTCGCCTCGCAACCTATGAGCCCGAGGCCTCTGGCCGATGGGCAACTGAACATTTGCCTCTGGCATGCGAAAGAATATGCACTCGCCAGAGGCAAATGGTCGGTCGGCGTACGGCCGGAGGCCGTCGCCTCGCAACCTATGAGCTCGAGGCCTCTGGCCGACGGGCAAGCGAACATTTGCCTCCGGCATGCGAAAGAATATGCACTCGCCAGAGGCAAATGTTCGGTCGGCGTTCGGCCAGAGGCCGTCGCCTCGCAACCTATGAGCCCGAGGCCTCTGGCCAATGGGCAACTGAACATTTGCCTCTGGCATGCGAAACCTAATCTGTGCCGGCTATCTTCAATGGGCAATCTGGGCAAGCCGAAGAGTAAAACCAATCTTCTGGTCGCGCCACGAACCCGGCACGTACTGGATTTTGATGGATGTAGTTTTGTTTTTGCTCGAAAAATTGAGTCGTTTCGATGAGTTGTGGGTAGTTGTCGCGGTCCCAAAATTGTCGTTCGGTGTCCTTTGCGAGCGTTCTTCCAAAGTAGGCAAAACGATCGACGAGCCATTCCCTACGACTTTCTTGTGGGTTTTGCATAATCATTTGTATCAGCTGCTTACCCGTGTAACTCTTGAATTCACGAATAGTTTTGTGGATATCACCTGATCTGCAACCTGCTATGAGATGAAGGTGGTTGGTCATCAAGCAGAAGCAATATACTTCGAGACCTTTTTTGTCGATGTTGAACTGTAGGTTTTGGAGGAGGAATTCGCGGTACTCGCTTCGGATGAAAACGTCTGTCCACCCGACCACGGTAAGCGTGAGGTTGTAAATGCCATCGGGGCACTTTGAGGGGGATTTAGACATTTTGTGAGGTATTAAGGTGTGAAAATAGACGGCTTATTTCATTTTTCGCTCGCCGGAGGCATAAGTTCGGTCGGCGTTCGGCCGGAGGCCGTCGCCTCGCATTCTGAGCCCGAGGCCTCTGTCCGCCGCGGCGGAAATCGAACATTTGCCTCTGGCATGCGAAAGAATACGCACTCGCCGGAGGCAAACGTTCGGTCGGCGTTCGGCCGGAGGCCGTCGCCTCTAAACTCAAAAATTACTTATTCTGCACATTCCCCTTGCTCAACGCGCTATACTCCATCAAATAGCCCCGCACAAACATGTCGATGTCGCCATCCATGACGGCTTGGGTATTGCTGGTCTCCACGCCGGTGCGCACGTCCTTCACGAGCTTGTAGGGCTGCATGACGTAGTTGCGGATCTGGGATCCCCACTCCACGCGTAGCTTCGAACCCTCGATCGCGTCGCGGATCGCATTTTGTTTCTCGACCTCGACTTGGTAGAGGCGGCTTTTGAGCAATTGGATGGCCTTTTCCTTGTTTTGGTTTTGGCTACGCTCTTGCTGACATTCCACGATGATGCCCGAGGGACCGTGGTGCAAGCGCACCGCTGTCTCGACCTTGTTCACGTTTTGCCCGCCCTTGCCACCTGCACGGTAGGTATCCCACTTGATGTCGGCAGGATTCACGTCGATCTTGATCGTGTCGTCGATCTGCGGATAGACGTAGACCGACACAAACGAGGTGTGCCGACGCGCTTGGCTGTCAAAAGGGGAGATGCGCACGAGGCGGTGTACGCCATTTTCGCTCTTGAGATGGCCGTAGGCAAATGGACCCGAGATCTCGATCGTGGCGCTGCTGATTCCCGCGACGTCGCCGTCTTTTTCGTCGACGATGGTCGTCTTGTAGCCCATGCGGTCTGCATAGCGCAGGTACATGCGAAACAGCATGCTCGCCCAGTCGTCGCTCTCGGTGCCACCGGCACCTGAGTTGATCTCCATGACGCAATCCATGTTGTCTTGCTCGCCTGAGAGCATGTTTTTGAATTCCAGTTCCTCGACGGCCTCGGTGGCCGCCTTGAATGCTTCGCGGGCGTCCTCTTCGGTCGCATCGCCAGCCTTCCAGAAATCAAAGATCACCTCAAAATCGGCGATCTTGTCCTCGACGTCCTTGAAGCCGTCGGTCCAGATTTTCAAGGTCTTGGTTTCCTTGAGGATGCGTTCGGCCGCCGCCGGGTTGTCCCAAAAACCTGCCGAAACGGCTTGGTTTTCTTTGTCGCCGATCAACAGGCGTTTATGGTCGACGTCAAAGGTACCCCCTCAGCGCTTCCTTTCTTGCGCTTAAATCTTTTAATTGTTCTGAAGTCATCGCTGATAAATATAAATGCGTTCAAAAATAGAGTGCAAATGTAATGCGTAAAAGCTTGCGGTTTCACGGCTTGATCAGGTTTCATGCTTAAAAGCCCTGTTTTTCGCTGGAAATTGCATTCCACCGCAGCTGGCTCTTGAGCATTTGCATCGCCTTTTCCCGCAGCCAATGTTCCCTTTCGTAGGCATGGATTTCGATTTTGATGCCTGTGGGAATGTGATGCAGATAGGCACTGCCGGGGCCTCCGCAACAACTGCGGCGGCGGTGGTGATCGTGAACACTCAATTGCAGGTCGGCGGGATTGATGTGTTGCCAGGGATCGTCTTCCCAGAGCGGGTAGACCTTGACGGAAATCGTTCCTCGCAAATGATCGGCATTGAACCAATGGCTGGGTGGCTCAAATTGCACATGGCCGTTGAGGCGACCGAAGTGCCCCATGGCGAGCCATCCTCGAATTTCCAGCACAACGTAGCGTTCTCGACCGTGCAAGGTGACCTCCAAACCTAGCGCTTCGGCGGATTCCAAAAAATTAGAGGCTTGGTAACTAGAGATTTGGTCTACATCTGCGCGCAACTCGACGATGCAGTCTCGCTCCCCATGCGGCACCGCGCAATGGGCTATTGCCTCGAGGTCAGACATGGGTCGCTCGGCAGCGGCTTGCATCTCATCGGCAATCGATTGTGCTGAGGGGTCCTCCTCGGCGAATGCGGTCCAGTTGAGTGATTCCTCTACGGCGCATTCGACCAAATGGAAGCGATCCAGTCAGAAGTCATGTGTTTTGAGGGAATGAAAGGTGTCTTTGACCGCTGCCTGATGCTGGTAAAAATCGGGTGCTAGGCAGCGTTGTTGCAAAAGGGAAATGGCGGATTGCCTTTGATCGACATCAAAGGCACCTCCTCAGCCTCGCGAGACGCTCCTGCAATGTATGCAGTTGGGTGTGGGATGTGGTTTCCATGTTGCAAAGGTACACTGTGGCCTGGAATGGTAATTGCTTCAGTGTCTAGACGGTATGATATGAAGCGTGAATGGGTTTATCTCCGGACTCAAGATGAATCTGGCGAAGCCCGGGGAGTAGATCAGCCATTGTATTGTCAAGGGCTTACGCCAAGCACACGCACTCAATCAGCATACGAATCCGTGATCACAAAATTTCCATCTGCATCCACCTCAAGGTCCGTGGCGGCCAACTCATCCTTGGAGTTGCATGACGCCGTCTGCTTTGCGACGTCGCATGAGACAGAAAATGGATTTTCGGGGTCCATGCCGAGGTTTGCGATGGTCAGGAGGTAGGCTTCCTGAAATGTAAACATGCCCTTGGGCAGCACCAACACAGAGTTGGATCCGCCTTCGTAGCCCGAATTTTCATAGGAAACGCCATTTTCCCAGACGGTCTTGCTGTATGCGTAGTAGTTCACATCGTTCTTGGGGGCCTTGTCGGTGCTTGTTTTCACTTTCGAGATCGCGGTCCATTGGTCCTCGACCGTCTCGTCCATGCCCAGGGGCTTGAGGTTGAGCAAGTAGCCATCAAACATGTAACCTTCCTTGCCATCCACCATGGCTTTTACCCAAAATCCCTTGATTTCCATCCCACATGGCTCCTTCACACTAAAGGGATTCTTGAAGGGATTTTCGTCCTTGATTTCCACATTACCGTTGACTGGCACGGAGGCTACCTTGGCGCCCGTCTGTTCGGGTTTGTCGCGGAGCACCAATCCTGAGGGTGCGTAGCAATACAGGACATCACCCGCTTTGTAGCGGCCTTGGGGGGCGGTTTCCACGGCTTCACTTGTTTTGCCGCTTGCATCACTGCCGTCGGTGGCCGTTGTGGTCGTTTCCGTTTTGGAGCCGCAAGCCACCATCAGGAGGCAGCAAAGGGAGAGCAGAAGGGATTGAACTTTCATTTTGAATCGATGTTGAAATGCGAAAGTCGGGGTTTTTGAGACAAGATCAGTCAGTATAGGAGACTCTGACAAAAATATCCCCGTTTTCATCCCTTTTGAGGATATAGAAACACGCTTGGTCTTTCCATTCGCATTCGATGGTCTCCGCAGCTTGGTCACATTGGCAGATGAAGGGGTTTTCTCCGTCCATTTTCTGGTCGTATGTCGTGAAAAGATAGGCTTCCTGGAGGGTAAACATCGCTTTTGGGAAGGTCATCTCGGTCGAATTGCCACCCACGTAGCCCGAAAAGAAGAGCTTGACGCCATTTTCCCACTCGGCTTTGTCGTATGCCATGTATTCGACGCCGTCATCGGGTGCTTGGTTCATTTTGCGCACGACCTTGGACCGCTGATCCCAATAGTCCTCGCCCATGAGATTTGAATTCGGCTCTTGTCGCAGCAAGTAACCATCAAACATGTAACCTTGCTTGCCCTTGTAGCTCACTTTCACCCAAAACCCTTTGATTTCGAGACCACAAGCCTCCTTTGTGCTGAATGCTTTTTTGAATGGCGAGGGATCCAATACGGTGACCTCTCCTTCCAGGGGCACGATGCCAAGCTTTGCACCCTTGGGGTCGGGGGTTTCGCGTAGCAACAATCCCGACTTGGCGTAGCAATAGAGGGTGACCAGCGTGGCGGCGGCA
>JANMIM010001303.1:0-3237 GCA_031375795.1 Bacteroidota bacterium | reverse complement strand
CGATGGGCTTCATCTTGCCGAGGGCAAATGAGGGGGTATTGAGCCAGAGCTTGAATTTTTCCATATCCCCAAAGACCTCCAGGCCGTAGTGCGTCACCTCGGCAAGCTCGAGGATCTTCTCGGACTGCATGGGCTTGAAGTCGCGGCCATCTGCCTTGTAGCGTTGCAAGGTCTTGAGCGACAGGTCCAAAAAGGAAATCCAGTCGTCTTGTGTGAAGGGCGACTGGGCAGCAATGAGGTCAAAAATTGCATAAGGGATGCCCTTGCGGATCGCATGCACGAGGAAAAACTTGTTTTGCAACAGCTCCTCAAAGGTGACCTTGTTGCGCTCGGTACCAAATTGGAAATCGGGTGCAAAGCCCTTTGCAAAGCCTTGGAAGGCCTTGTCGAGCTGCGGGGCGCTGTGTCTTGCGGTGATACTCATAGTCTCTGCGACATTTGTCCTCAAAGATAGGACATTTGTCTGGGTTTTGCAAGTCGCTATTGCTTTTCTTCCTTCGCACAGCCAGCTCTTGTGATCAGGTTGAATTTTTGTCTCGATTTCCCCAATATTTCGGATCAGCTACCCCTACCTTTGTCCTTCGATCACGGCTGATTGTTTTTGATATGCAGATTCCCAACCGTTTTGCTCAGGTTCAGAGGCATTGGGCCATCATCTTATTTGTGCCCTTGCTGCTCCCGCTTGCGGCTGCTGGGCAAGACAGCCTTCAACAAACCATGCGCCGATGCGACAGCTTGCTTTTCGAGGTCGGCTACAACAATTGCGACATCCCCCAATTGGAGGCGCTCATCAGTGACCGGTTCGAATTTTACCATGACAAGTCAGGCATCACCAGTTCCAAGGCCGAATTTGTCAAAAGCATTCGCGAAGGCTTGTGTACGAGTCCCTACCATCCCAGCCGCAAATTGGTGCCGGGTAGCCTGAAGGTTTATCCCTTGCACAACAATGATATTCTCTATGGGGCCATCACGACGGGCAAGCATCGCTTCTACGAAAACCCACCCGGCGAAGGGCCTCAGTTTCGCAGCGTGGCAAAATTCACGTTGTTGTGGCTGCTGGAGGATGGACATTGGCGACTCAAGCAAGGCCTCAGTTTTGACCATCAGACAAGGGAAGCCACCAAGGATGGAGGGCCTGGGCGTTTGGAGTAGGGCATCAAATTGCCGTAAATTGAACCAATATAATCAACGCAAGAATGGATCACTCTGTTCAATCTTACCGCTTGCAACCTGGTGGCCTGCAGAAAAGACAGCGCAAAATCGTGTAACAAATCCTTTTAGTTGGTGGGATTGGGGCAGCAGTGACGATGGGTTTTTTGAGCTGCGGTGATACTCATGGTCTCTACGACACCTGTCTCCACATGTAGGACATTTGTCCGAGGAATGCATGGGAGGATTTGGAAAATCTTCCCATATTAGCTGCTCAATTCATACGATCTTAAACTCGTTAACTAATTTCTTCAACTATGGAACTTCTTTCAACATCTGCTCTTGCGAAACAACGAGAAATCAAGTCATCAGAACTATTTGAGAGGCTTCAATCACTTGGATGGATTGAAGAAAAAAATGGCAAGCGAGTATTGACTGCTGTGGGTTCTCAAAAAGGAGGCCAAATGAAAATGAGCGCACAGTATGGTGATTATATTGCCTGGCCCAGCGATATCAAACTAGAAGAAGCCAAACCCAAAGAGAAGACCCGGTCGATTAATGCGACAATTATTGGTCAGCATTTTGGTATTTCTCCGCAAAGGCTCAATCTGATTCTCTCCGAGCTTGGGTGGATCGAAAAGGACATTAAAGGCTGGCAAATAACGAAACTTGGCAAAGGTTTGGGAGGGAGACAATTTGAGCATGAAACTTCGGGATTAAACTACGTGGTTTGGCCAGAAACCATCTTGGAAAACAAGAATTTGAATGCTGGAATTAAAGGAGTTTCTAGCACATCCGTACAGGAGAAATCAGTAACAAATCAGGAAGCTCAAAAACCAATATTGGATAATTTTCGTGAAAAATTTCCAGCAACATTTAGAACAAAAGATGGCCACATGGTGCGCTCACGGGCAGAGGTAATTATTGACAATGCGCTCTATGAATACAAACTTGCACATGCATACGAACGGAAATTGCCCATCGAGGAGGATTTATATTCAGATTTTTACCTTCCTTCAGAGGGTGTCTACATTGAATTTTGGGGAATGGAAGATGATCCCAAATATGCTGAACGGAAAAAGAAAAAACTTGAGATTTACCGCAAATATGAATTCAAATTGATTGAGTTGAATGATGCTGATCTTCAGAATTTAGATGATCATTTGCCGAAGAAGTTGTTGAAGTTTAATATTAAGGTTTATTGATCCTTCCAAAGTTGCGAGATTTTTACGATAGACAATGGACACTGAAAAGGCAATTGAAATACTTAATCGACAGATTGATAGAGCTGACCCTCTCAAGCAAGAAGTAAGATTTTTGGCTAATTTCCAGAAGTGGAAAAGAGACACCGAGGTTGCAATTGAAAAAATCTTTGGTAACGAATCAAGGCACGGGAATGACTTCAAAGGAATCAATTACTACCTCACTTATCGCTATCCTGTAGATGAAGATATCCAACAGAATGACTATGTCAATGGTCTGGAGGCTGCGAGGCAAATCTTGCATTCGATGATTTCCGAAATTAACGAATTTGGAATAAAGAGTGAAACTACGTCGCTGAAACTTGATAGTCTTAGAATCATAAAGAATATTTGCTCCCGATTTCATCTCATGGCCAGGCAACTTAGAGCACGGCATCAAAATCGAGAAACCCTTGACATAACTGATGAATACGATGTCCAAGACCTTTTTCACGCGCTCTTGCACCTTCACTTTGATGATATAAGGCCCGAGGAATGGACCCCGAGCTATGCAGGTGGTAGCTCAAGGATGGATTTCTTGTTGAAGAAGGAGCAAATTGTGATCGAACTTAAGAAGACCAGAAAGGGACTATCAACCCAAGAAGTCGGTAAACAATTGATCATTGACAAGGATCAATACAAAAATCACCCCGAATGCGAGTGCTTGGTATGTTTTGTCTATGACCCTGATGGTTACATCAAAAACCCACTTGGCTTTGAGAGCGACCTGACTGAAGAAACTGACAAACTGAAAACTGTTGTAATTGTCGCCCCAAAAGGGCATTGACAATTCTCATCCAATCTAGATCTAGATCTGGGGCTACATGAGTATCCCCCCGCCAGAGGC
>JANMIM010000277.1:0-5199 GCA_031375795.1 Bacteroidota bacterium | reverse complement strand
GGATTTTGGGGAGGGCCGACCAACCGGCGCCGAATTTGTCCCCTTTCCGCATCATTCATTCCGAATATCAAAAATATACTTAAATTCCCGCAAATTTCTGAAGAGCATGAGTCGGAACGTTGTAGATTTTAAGGAGAAGGTAGCCCCTTCGTTTTTTCCCAAGCACCAAGATGCTTTGTACAAGCGCTTGGAAAACAAGGACTTGGTGGTAGAGGTGGGCGAAGATGACCCGCTTGGCACCGAAATGGTGCTCAATTTGGGCCCTCAGCACCCGGCGACACACGGCGTTTTGCGCTGTGCCTTGCAGCTCAATGGCGAGTATATCCAGAAATGTTTGCTCGACGTGGGCTATCTGCACAGGGGTGTGGAAAAAATTGCCGAGCATAAAACCTACCAGGAATTCATGCCCTACACCGACCGCATGGACTACCTGAGCCCTTACAGCAACAACGTCGCGTTTTGCTTGGCGGTCGAGAAGTTGTGTGGCATCGAGGCGCCTCCGCGCGCCCAGTTGTTGCGCACCCTCGCCTGCGAACTCGCCCGCGTGAGCGCCCACTTGCTATGGCTGGGCACGATGGTGATGGACTCCGGCGCCATCTCCATGTTCATGTGGACCTTCCGTGAGCGTGAATTCATCTACGACCTCTTTGACAAATTTGCTGGCGTGCGCTTCACGGTGAGCCACTGCCGCATCGGCGGTTTGCAGTTTGATGTCGATGACAGCACGCTCGATGCCATCAAGGCCTTCATCATCAATTTCAGGAAAGAGCACGCTAGCTGGAAAAAACTCCTCGCCAAGAATGCGATCTTCCTGCGCCGCGTCGACGGCATCGGCATCATCAGCGCCGAGGACGCCATCGCCTACGGCCTGACAGGCCCTGTGCTCCGTGGCAGCGGCATCGCCCACGACATCCGCACATTTGAGCCCTACCTCAACTATGCCGAACTCGACTGGGACGTGATCGTGCGCAAGGAAGGCGATTGCCTCGCCCGCTACTACGTGCGCCTCGACGAGATCGAGCAGAGCTGCAACATGATCATGCAACTCATCGAGAAGTGCAAGAAGCCCGAAAATCGTGGCATGATCCGTGTCGACAACGCCAAGAAGACCTATTCCTCCAAAGACGAGATCTATTACTCGATGGAGGGCTTGATCCACGACTTCATGATGACCGACCTTGGCGTGTGCCCACCCGTGGGTGCCGAGGCCTACAATGCCGTCGAGGCCCCCAAAGGCGAATTGGGCTACCACTTGATTTCAGATGGCACGGGTTCGCCGCTGCGCTGCAAGATCAACGTGCCGAGCTTCACCAACCTCCAAGGCCTGGAAAAAATCATGGAGGGCGCAGGTATCGCCGACACCGTGGTGCTCATCGGATCGATGGATCCTGTGATGGGTGAGTCAGACAAGTAAGTGAATAGTACAACAGTGAAAAGTGAAAAGTACTTGCGTGGTGCTTTTCACTTTTTTGTTTTTGCGATGTGTCCTAGCTACGGCGAAGGCATATTCCATTCCGTGTCACGTCTGTGCATTCCCCAAATTTCTCTAACTTGTCGCTGTGTCGGTCACAAAAACTTGGAATGGCATCGGTAGCGGCCGATGGATGGCGTGGGCCTTGCTTGCTGGGCTGCCTCTGCTGTTTATGCCAGACACGCCTGATCCTTATGCCTCGATTCGGTGGTTTGCGATGAGCGCCATTGCGACCATTGCTTGGGTCGCAACCTTCCGCCAGTGGCGACAAGTGATTGCTGCCACACCGACGGCCATTTTGATTTCGCTGCTGTTGTTTTGTTTGGCTGGCTTGTGTAGCCTCTTGGTCGCCTTGCATCCTGTCGAGGCGCTGTGGAATGTCGCGCGGTGGGGCATGTTGCTCGGGCTCATGATGCAGCTGTCTTGGAGCATGCGGCAAAATGCAGGATTGCGGCGCGACGTGTGGCGTGCCGGAGCGGTGGGCGCCATCCTCCTCGGCGGCATCCGATTGCTTCAATATGCCCATGTGATCGAGGGTTTGCCTGCGGGCGGGGACCCGTGCGCTGCCACCCTCGGCAACGAAAACTTCTTTGCGGGTGCCATCGTCGTGATGGCTGCCTTTGGTGTCGGTGCCGCCTTGCAGGAAAGAGGACTTTGGAGAGGGCTGGGAATCGGTGCCGCGGTGCTGGCCTTGTCGCTGGGAGCCTTGGGTCGCAGCAGCGGGGCCTTGCTGGCCATGGCCGCGATGGGTGCCTATTGGTTGGAGGCGGCGGCCGTGCTCAAATGGCCGCAAAGCGCTTATGCACAACGGCCTGCATTGCGCATGGCCCTGCCTGCGCTGGCTATGGTGGTGGGTGTGGCGGCATTTGCCTGGGTGCTTTCGCTACCTGTGCCGATCGCGCCACCGCAAGGCGACAGTGCGCAGGAGCGGCTCCTGATCTGGAACAAATCGCTTGAAATGATCGCGCAGGCTCCCGTTTTGGGTGCCGGAGCCGGGCATTGGCACTACGAGATCTTGCGTCTGGGGACGGTGAGCAGCCACCAAGGATTCGCCACACGCTACTTCATGCAGGCCCACAACGACTACCTGCAACTCACTGCGGAGCGTGGCATTGTGGGCGGATTGGCGTTTTTGTCGCTGCTGGGACTTGTGTGGATCGTCGGATGGCGGCGCGTGGCAAATGGTCGACGGGACTTTGCGGCGATGGCGGCTGGCGGCGGACTCAGTGCTTGGCTGGTATTTGCGGCCACCAACCTGCCGGCCGAGCAACCCTATCTGGTCTTGCTCATGGTCGTGTTTGCAGCAATTTTGCTCGGGGCCGATCCAGAAAAATCGCCCCATTCCGGCAAGGACAAGCCTGGTTCGCAAGACTCGGAGGTTCGCACGGAGCCTAGGGGGCGGCTCCACCTGGGCAAATGGGCGCTGGGGATCGCAGCCACGATGGCACTTTGCGCCACCGTGTCGCTGCTGATCCATGGACTGTGGATCGGCGCCGACCGGTCCAATTTCAAGGTCATGCAAGCCAAAGGCGGACAGGATTGGCCGCGCACTGAGCGATTGGCGGCGAAAGCCGTGGCATGGTACAATCCGCATGACCGCTTCTCAGGGACGCCGCTGGTTTGGTACCAAGGCGTCGCGCTCCTGAGCATGGGCAATGCCAAGGCAGCATTGCCCAAGCTGCAAGCCGCAAAGGCCCAGCATCCTTGGCATCCACAGGTGAGCTCCAACCTCGGCGCCGCCTATTTCATGGTCGGCGACCACGCTGCGGCTGCTACCGAACTCGCAGACCTCATCCGGCGATTCCCCGACTTCGGGGATGCCCGAGTCAACCTCACGGAAATCTACCTCACGATGGGAAAAACCGCCGAGGCAGCCGAAACGATCGCCTATTGGAAATCACATCCCGGTAATCCGCAGTACGATGATTATTACGCCAAAGTCTCAGGTATCTTGGCGGGCAATGCCGGCGGCAACAAGTGAGACAAGCTGGGACGATCGACCTTGGGATCACCGACGCTGGATCGGCAAGCCGTCAAAAGAAAATGGCAGAACGAGTCTGCCATTTTGAATCTATCAACGAAGCAATCCTGCTCCGTCATATCGCGTCCACGTCATAGACGTTGAGCGATTTCCAAGTTCAGGTTGAATTCGCGGGTCATCACGTAGCCCTCAAACGGCTCCTCGATCACGCGGAATGGAATGCTCACGGTCTTCATGGCGCCCGTGTAATCCAAGAATTCGGATGGATCCAAGTACACACTGTATCCAAACGGACGCTTGACGAACTTGAAGTCCTGATGGTCGGTCGCCAAGACATTTCCCGTGAGGGTGGTGCCCAAGAGGAGCATGCCCGTGTCGTCCTTGAGGCGCAGGTGCTGTGGCACACTGCCCCTCGGCAACTCGATGCGCAAGCTGTAATAAACCGAGCGGAACTTGGGCTCGCGCTTGCGTCCAAATGGGGCATACAACCATGAGAAGAATCGCACAAGGCCGTTGCGCCTCGGTGCCGGTACGGTCGCAGAGATGGACCTCACTTTCTCGATACCGCCTTCGGCTCGGCCATCCAGGCCCTCTCCCCGATCGACAAAGGCCAGCTGGATGAGGTCGCTGTCGCGACGTGCCAAATCGATGTGGATGGTCTCCACCTCCACCTTTTGCCGCTGGGTGGTCGTGTTGTGGCGCTCACGTTGGTACCGTGCCTCGCGCAGATAGCGGAAGGAACTCACAGCCTTGCGTGCAAAAATGAAGCCTAGGATGAAAAAGAGGAGCACCGCCGCGATCACCGAAGCCCAGAGGATGATGCGCCAATTGTTGTTGGAGTGTACTTTGCCAAATGTGACGCCTTTGAAAACCAATGAGTCATTGGACACGTTGCCGTCGGCACTTTCATATTCTGGCAGGAACTCGACGACGACCTGGAACGAGTCGGCACTTTGCAGCTTGGATCTTTCATCTCCCGTGAGCGCCAGCACAAGCGTGGTATCGCCCAGCATCTTGACATTTTCGCTGGGATTGACCGTGATGCTGTCCTCGGGTGTCTTGAATTTGGCGCGGATGAAATGCAGTGAAAAATTGGCATCGTTGCGCAGGGAATCATCCTTGACGATGCGCAGGCGCGTCTGGTACAAGCCCTCGCTCTTTTCAAACACCGCAGTCGGAATCTTGATGAGGTTGCTCTCGGAAAATCGCTTGTGGAATTTGCGCAGCCGATCCTTTGCCTGATCTGCCGTGAGGAGACCGTCGCCATAGTCGTCCACCACGATTTCAGAGGGTTTGGAGGATGGCACCGCCTTGGCGACGACCGCAGCAGGCACGGGCACATCTTTGGGAGCTCCCTCGACCGGCGGGTTTTCCACCATCGGTTCGTTGGTCTTGGGCACAATCTTGGGTTCTGCCTTGACGACAGTCTTGGGATCTTTGGTCGGTTCTTTGACGGGTTCCTTCACCGGCTCCTTGACCACAGCCACCGGGGTGAAGTTGGTGTTGAAACCACCCTTGAGGTTGTCTTTGGTGAGCAAGTCTTTGGCTGCGGCAATCAGTGAATTGCCGCCTTGGTAGATGCCCAGCATCGAAACCATGATGCTCTGCCCGCCAGGTTCAGTAAACGTGAAGCGGGCCACGTCTGCACTTCCCTTTTTGGTGGCGCCATCAAACTGGATATGGAATGATGTGCCGCCATTGCTCAGGTTGATGACCGAGCCGTTGCCAAGGGCTGTCGCACCAGGGC
>JANMIM010001229.1:0-4489 GCA_031375795.1 Bacteroidota bacterium | reverse complement strand
AGTCGCTCCTTCCCGCGGCGTGTTCAGCGAAACACCTGAAAATTCCTCTCGCTGGATCGAGCATGCATCCGAACATTTCGTGATAATGTAACCAAAGGAGAGTTTATGAACCCCAATAATAAAACTGGATTTATGTGGCTGGCTCAGAGCTCCAAAGTGCGGGCACTGAGCGCGTGTCGATCGCGCGTTTTTCGCATGCAGGCGTTTTGGACCGCTGGCATTCACTCGACAATCCCAATCAGGAATCCTATGCCATGGATCTGAAATTGGAAGGTGGGAAACTCAGCTTGTTGGCTGGGGTTTACGATGTGGGCGCAGGCAGTGAATACGGTCTGCTGATGGGACTGGACACAGCCTTCAATCCCTCTTTTGCCTGGCTCGACGAATTTGCGCACCCCCTGGCGATTGCAGGTACAGACGCCAATGGCCTGCTGCATTTTGTAGGGTCGTATTCGAATGATCCCGTTTTCGATTCGCAGCTGCTTCTGGGCGCAATCCCCAATGCCCCGATCTCTTCGATTCCGTGCGGCATGCAAAATTATGCGCCCTCCTTTGTGAGTTTGACGCCGCCTGTCCTCAATTATCCCGTGACGACCGGCTCCACCAATCGCAGCGGCTACGCGCAGGTAACGCCCTACTCCATTCCCCTCACACCGAGGACAGATTGCATTGCAGCCACAGGCGTGGTGGCGCCGACGTCGCAGCTCCAAGTTTGGCCCAATCCCACGACGGGGCGCCTGCATGTGCAATTGCCTGCGATCACATCCAATATGATGGTCATGGGCCTAGATGGCAAGGTGCTGTTGCAAACCCAAGGCAGTGGCCTCACGGAATTGAATTTGACAGGCTTTGCTGCGGGCATGTACTTGTTGAAGGTCGAGACCGAAGGAGAGATTTTGACAAGGCGTTTTTGTCGGGCGGATTGAGTTTTTGTGAGTCGTGAGATACTTCTGTCGCAGATTGCGCATGGCATTCCGTTCCATGGCAGCATGCATTTTGGTATGCATGCATAACAAAATCCAACCCCATTCGTAAACCAGCGCATTGTCTCACTAATATCAGAAAATATGCAACCTGGAAGTTTTGACTCGCACACCAACAGCTGGAATTTTCTCGTCTGGGCCGGATTTGTGATCTCTTTCACTGCGACGGTCGCCGGGCTTGTCGTCGCGCCCTTGATGATCTGGGTGAAGGCCTTTTTGGGCATGGGCATCGTCTTCATCACCGTTTCCTGCTTCAGCCTCGCAAAAACCCTGCGCGATCAGCACGAGCAACGCAAATTGGTGAATCGGATTTCGGAGGCGAAGACGGAAAAATTGCTGTCAGAAGTGCGGGAAATGTGAGCCTATGACGCAAGTAATACCCGCTCATGAATCGTAAATGGCATCTGCCCCCCCTGCATCAACCTTCTGGGTGGATACAGGGGGGATTTGTTTCTCAGACCTAGCATGGAACAATAGAACGCTGCCCAACACATCTTTGCAAGAATCGACTTCGTGTCTATCTTTAGGTTGAAGTCAAATTATCCTGCTTCCCATTAAAAATGACGATGCGAAAAATATTGACCCATACACTGCTGATCTCGATGTTGGCCCTTTTCGTTTCCTGCAAATCGGATCAGACGAAGGCCATCGAAGTATTGGACGCTGCGATTGCAATGGACCAAGGCCAAGGCATCGTCGCG
Source organism: Bacteroidota bacterium (assembly GCA_031375795.1). Classification (GTDB taxonomy): domain Bacteria; phylum Bacteroidota; class Bacteroidia; order J057; family JADKCL01; genus JADKCL01. Next base: position 2,805 of record JANMIM010001229.1, on the reverse strand, counting down.
GATGGAAGTGGCAAAAAGCTTCCCATCCAAAATTCAGCGTATTCCGGCCCCATAAAGAAGGCCCCCAGTCAGGAAGAGCTGATCAAGAAATTCAAAGTAAAAACTGTCAAGGAAACATACCCTGGCGGATGGTCCATTTCGACCTATGACCAAAAGGGAAATGTGATCGCCGAGGAATCTGACTATTCAGGCAAGAGAACCTACAGTTATGCGTATGATCGAAACGGCAATGTCATCGAAGAAAAAACGAAGCACAATGATGGCAGCACATCGGTGAGAAAATATGCCTACGATGACAAGGGTCGGCTTATCAGCAAATCCTTTACCAGTGACATGGAAGAGTACAATTCGGTCACCGGATTTGTATATGATGATGTCCTCAACACCCGCACGGAGTCCTCCTCGACCGGGAAGGACAAAGAATTTTATGATAACAGGGGACTGCGTGTGCGGTTTGAATCCTATGGCGAGAAGGGGAAATTGGTGGGCTTTGGGGATGTAAAATATGATGAAGATGGTTTGAGGATCAGCGAAACTGGTTCCCTCTATGGCATGCCCGTGAAAGATGTGTTTGAGTACAATGAAAATGCTCAGCCGATCAAGCAGCATCGAACCGGAATGGTGGATGTCGATATCTTATTTGAATACAATGCAAAAGGTTTGCTCACGAAGTCTACGAATATTCGAGGTCAGCAGGTTGAAGAGACAGTTTATGCATACACCTTCCATTGAAACCATGATCATCCCATGAAATCCCCCAACCCCGAAGAAAACGCCATCCAGCAGCCGCTCTACCACGGCACCAAAGCCGATCTGCAGCCCGACGACCTGATCCAGCCCGGCTTCAAATCCAATTATGGCCAGCAAAAAAGGGCCAATTACGTCTATCTCAGCGCCACGCTAGATGCCGCAATATGGGGTGCGGAGCTTGCCCTCGGCGATGGCCCCGGCAGGATCTACATCGTCGCGCCGACCGGCCCTTACGAAGACGATCCCAATCTCACCGACAAAAAATTCCCCGGCAATCCGACCAAGTCCTACCGCTCCCGCGACCCGTTGCGCGTCGTGGGCGAGGTCGCGACGTGGCAAGGCCACGCGCCCGAGCTGCTCGCGGCCATGAAAGCCAATCTAGAGCGGCTGAAATCCCTCGGCATTGAGGCCATCGAGGATTGATGGGTAATCAATAGAATATGCTTGTCGGAAACTTTGCCATCGTCTTGGAAAAACGGAATGTCATTTCGACCGAAGTGGTCGAGGGAGCGAAGCGACGAGACCTCGCAGCGGAGAAATCTAGCGCCTTTCGTAGCACCCGCTGCTTGACCACAATTCGGATGTGTTGCGATGGTCAGCAATCCCTCATCATGTACCTGGTGAAGCGTAAGTTGTATCGCAAGGCGCTAGATTTAGCTGCGCTGATCTCGCGATTCTCCGGTGCGTCATGGCTTATTTGCTGCGGCTCCTTCGGAGCCTTGCAAATAAGCCATGACTTCGGTCGAAATGAAATGAATTTTGACCTAATAGCCATGTAGCCGATAAGCATAAAAGAAAACAACTCTCATGAAAATGAATTTTGAACTCCTGGAAACCCCGAGACTTCACCTGAAGGGCCTCACGCCGGCAGACATGAAACACCTCTTCGAGCAAGTTCCCAAGGCGGAATTGATGACGATTTTGGGTCACCGCAGCGAGGAGGATTACCAAAAGGAGGAATACAAACACCGCAATGGCTACGCGAGTTACAACCGCGGCTTCATGCTTTTTTTGATGCTCGACATAGCCTCCGGCACGATCATCGGGCGCTGCGGGTTGCACAATTGGAATGCCGAACACCGACGCGCGGAAATCGGCTATGCGATGGAAGTTGAGGCTTTCAAGAGGCAAGGTTTGATGAGTGAAGCCGTGGAAGCCATCATCGATTATGGATTTGTGAAATTGAATTTACACCGCATCGAGGCCCTCGTCGGCAGGGACAATATCCCTTCGCTGCGCCTGCTCGAAAAGAACCAATTCGTCCAGGAAGGGGTATTGCGGGAGCATTTTTTCATCGGCGGCAAACACGTGGATTCCTTGATGTTTTCAAGGCTGCGTGCGGAGTATTTTAGGGACAAGCAGGCTGCGGGTTGAGCCATGGGCCGCAAGAGATATTTTGTATTGGGTGTTTATCAAGGCGAATGCAGATGTTTCTCTACAGCTGTACTGGGAGGCGGTGGGTTTTGGGCGGGGAGCTTGGCAGCGTGAATCCAGCGTGTGCGCGTGCTGGCTTTTTGATTTTGGGGATTGTGGGCATTATTGCTTGCGATTGATGCCAGACTTTGTCTATTCGGTGAATTGAAGTACTTTTCATATTATTCCCCAGCAAGCTCAGCTCTCCGCTTTTTACTCAAAATCCCTTATCTTTGCTCCGCAAAATCGTCTGCAGCATGAAATTCGTTGATGTCAAGAATGATGTCGCCTTCCACAAGATCTTTGGCAATGCCAACAAGACGGTGACCCTCATTTCGTTTCTCAATGCGGTCTTGGCCTTGGAGGGGAGCAAGCGTGTGGTGAGTGTGACGATTGAAAATCCCTATCTTTTTCCACCCGTGCCTTCTGGCAAGACGAGCATCCTCGATGTGAAGGCCACAGACCAAGAGGGACGGAAATTCATCGTGGAGTTGCAGGTAGGCGAAAAAGAAGGCTTCGACAAGCGCGTGCAATACTACGTGGGACGCGATTATTCGACGCAGATCGAGCGCGGCGAGGACTATCCATTGCTGCGGCCGACCTACTTCATCGGCATCCTCGACTTCAATTTCACACAAAACC
>JANMIM010001221.1:0-2945 GCA_031375795.1 Bacteroidota bacterium | reverse complement strand
CATTGGCGAAACGGTCGGGCATGATCAAGTAGATCACGTCGCTGCCATCAATCCCACGCTGCCGACTGGCATTGGCAGACCTTGTACGCAGTTCGACCCGCATGCGTCCCAGAGCGACCTGCATATCTTCACAGATGGCTGGTTTGACCACCACATGCCCGACTTGGACCAAACCAATCCCAACGTGGCAAGCTATTTGATCCAAAACAGCATCTGGTGGATTGAATACGCCAATTTGGATGCCTTCAGGATCGATACCTGGCTCTACAGCGACCAACAATTCATGCGAGACCTGGTAAATGCGATATTCCGAGAATACCCGAGCTTCAGCATTTTTGGCGAGACTTGGGTGCAAGGCGTGGCCCTGCAAGCCTTTGTGACCAAGAACCGTCTGGATTTGAAGCCCGCGGCTGTCTTGCCGGGCGTGACCGATTTTCAACTGTATGATGCGATCAACGAGAGCTTGCGCAACAAGATGGGCTGGACCGAGGGTGTTTCACGCATGTATCAAACCCTCGCAGAGGATTACCTCTATGCCGACCCCAACCAGAATGTGTTGTTCTTGGACAACCATGACTTGAGCAGGTTCTACGCGATGATGGGAGGGGACATGCGCAAATTCAAGATGGGGATTGCTTGGCTGCTCACCATGCGTGGCATTCCGCAGCTTTTTTATGGCACGGAGATCTTGATGAACAGCTATGCAGGACCAGATGCCAAGGTGAGAATCGACTTCCCGGGTGGCTGGGCCGGTGATCGCGAAAACAAATTCATTGCGGCCGGCAGATCGGAAAAAGAGAACGAGGCCTTCGATTACATGCGCAGCCTGCTCCAATGGAGGAAAGGAAAGCCCGTCTTCAAGGGCGGTCAGCTCATCCATTTCGTTCCTGCCGACGGCATTTACGTCTACTTCAGGCAAAATCGATCTGAAAAGGTGATGGTGGTGATGAACTGCAATGATGAAGGCAAGAAACTCAAATTGGATCGCTTTGCAGAATGCCTTGGCGGTGCCCAGCGGCTCAAGGAAGTGACAACGGGCAACGAAATGCCGCTTTCCACGGAATTGTCGATGCCTTCCTGGACCACATGGGTCATGGAAGTACTTCCTTGAACCGAGCATTGGATTTGATTTCATCCAACTGCTTCTGCAGGAGAAGGCCGTGCGGATCAAAGGGAATGCCTACATGGGACGCCACTTGGGCAATTCGTTTCGATCTCCAGGCAACTATGACCGAGTCAATGAGGAAGCTACAGCCAGTTTCTTCGTTTGAAGAGGAAAAACATCGCCAAGCCAATTATCAACATCAGTGTCATTGCTGAGGGATAGCCCCAAGATGCCTCAAGCTCAGGCATATTGTTGAAGTTCATGCCGTAGATCCCAGCCACCAGTGTCATTGGCAGGAAGATGGTGGAAATCAGGGCAAGAACCTTCATGATTTCGTTCATCTTGTTGTTCACCACTGACAAATAAAGGTCTTGCATGCCGCCGATGATGTCGCGGTGGGACTCGATCGTATCAATGATTTGAATGCAGTGGTCATAAAGGTCATGGAGATATGGCCGCGTATCCTTGGCCACGAGCTCAGACTCTGTCTTCATGAAGGTATTCACAACTTCTCTGAGTGGCCATATGGAGCGACGCAAGGAAATGATCTCCCTGCGGAGCGCCTGCAACAACACCAATTGCCCTTGTGACTTGCCGCTCATCAGGGTGGATTCCAGCTCTTCGATTTGGTCGCCGAGATCCTCCAAGATCACAAAGTAGTTGTCCACAATCGTGTCGATCAGGGCATAAGCCAAGTAGTCAGCCTCGGCACGACGCACACGCCCCTTGTCTTTGCGGATCCGGTCGCGGAGCGTCTCAAAGCTATCGCCCTCTTCCTCTTGGAAAGTAAGGAGCCAACCGTTTCCAACGACCAAACTCACCTGCTCGATCTTGGTCTGCTGGGAATCCTTGTCGCGCATGATCATCTTGACTACGATGAAGATGTAGTCTTCATTGACCTCTGATTTCGGGCGTTGCCCCGTATTCATGACGTCTTCCAGCACCAGTGGATGGAGTTTGTAGCGTTCGCCCACGCGTCGCATCACCTCCGGGTCATGAAGCCCCACGACGTCCAGCCATTGCACGCACCCTGCCCCAGCTTCCGAAGGCATTTCTTGTATGTCGAGGAATTCCTCAAACGTCGCCTCACCGTAATGCATCAACCTCATCTTGACGTTTTGCGTACGTTGTCGGCCTGTAAAGACCAGCGAACCTGGGACAACGCCTACCTTCCCCTTGCGGGTGGGGTCTTGGTGCGTCCTTCTTCTGTGATTGTCAAGATCTGAGAATTCCATGAGGGCGATTTTAGGGCTGAGTTGCCATCCCGAAGCCCAAAGTTAAGAAATTCGAACACGATTTCGGCATGAATTCAAGCTCGTGCCCACCATTGCAGTCGATGGCTGCAAATCAAGCTATTCCCAAAACACTTGCTCCAAAAGGGCTTTGGATCGCTCGACCTTGTGCGGGAACAGCACTGTGTGTCGCAATGCGTCCAACTCGGCGCTACGACGAAATCTCAGTTCCATCCTTCCTCCTGCATTCGCCTGACTTTTATTGTGCTTTCTCATACCAACGCTTCTCCTGTCTTTGCGTGTTCCAGATCATTTTGAACGGCCCATGCAACCCCATGCAGGGCTGAGCATTGTTTTACAATGCTTAACAATCTCAAACAAGTTGAACAACGTCTGAAGACGCCCACGAAGTCCACGAGGTCCAACAAGTTGTCAATATTCGGAATCGCCTCAACCGATACAAAGCCTGAGCCAAGCAAATATCGCCCTAGGAAGATCCCAGATTCGAGTGAGGTTGCCAATCAATCGAGCCAATCATTTCATTTGGATCTCACAATCGAGGAGGAGGATTGGGAAGTTCCTTCACCTTCCGTCTTTGGATGACAAAG
>JANMIM010001219.1:0-1811 GCA_031375795.1 Bacteroidota bacterium | reverse complement strand
CTATCGCCTTGAATTTCAGTCCATTCGTCCATGTCGAATGTAATGACCTTGTTCGGATCGATGCGGATCATCCCGTATTTGATGGCGCCTTTGGAAACAGTATTCGCGATTTTCCCAGCCTCCAACTTGTCCATTTCGCCTTTGTTCACCTGACCCGCCAAGTGCTTGGTGTACACCACATGCTCCATCTGATGAATCAGATCAAACAGCGGCACCGCATTCCCCAAACGCGAGGAAAACATGCCTTCCTTGCCTTCGACGTAGTCGTATTTCATGTGGAAGCAGTCCTTGGCCTGCCCAAATCCCAGCTTGTCGAGCACCGCGAATACCTGCTTGAAGTGGTGGCTCTGCCGCTGATCGACAATGTAGACGCTCCTTTGAACGCCGCTGTCCTCAAATTTGCGCCTTGCCAATTCCACATCCTTGGTCGCATACAGGCCCGTGCCGTCGCTCTTGATCATCATCGCGAAGCCCAAATTGGGATCCACATCCGTCAGGTCCAAGCCGATCGCGCCCTTGGATTCCTGCAGACGACCGTCCTTGAAGAGCTTCCGCACATAGGCCATCGAGGCCGCATCCACATCCGACTCCCAGTACCAGGCGTCAAATTTCACCTCGGCCCAGCGGTAGGCTTCCTCCATGAGCGCGATGCTCCATTGGCGGGTTTCCTTCCAGAGTTCGAAATATTCGCCTTCGCCGACCTCGATTTGGTGCAGGATCTTGGTCATGATGCCCTTGGCGGCGGGCTCATCGGGTGTGCCCTCGATTTCCTTGAGCAGATTGTTGGCCTTCACGTACATCATGCCGAGCCACTCGCCCTTGCCGGTCGCGGGCGCCGACTCCTTGTTCACGTGCTGCAGGTACCAAAGGCACTTCGCCACGTGGGTGCCGACGTCGCCGGGGAAGGTCGCGCTCACGATGTCGTAGCCGCAGTAGCGGTGCATGCGGATGAGCGCGTCGCCGAGCGCGAGGTTGCGCATGTGGCCGACGTGCATTTCCTTGTGGGTATTCGGCTGCGAATACTCGATCATCGTCTTGGGCGTCTCGGTCGTGAGGGCGCGGCGGAACATGCTGCCATCGAGCACGGCTTGGAGCACATCGTGACCCCATTTGTCGGCGCTCAAGACGAAGTTCAGGTAAGGCCCGGCGGCGGTCGCGCTCAGCAGCCAATCGCGTTGCGGCAAGGCGGCAGCCAAGTCGGCGGCGAGTTTGGGCGGCGCTTGACGCAGGCTCTTGGCGAATGTAAACAATGGAAATGCCAATTGCCCCATGTCCATGCTCGGCGCAGGCGTGAGCAGATTGTACAGGTTGTCGAGCGTCTCCTCGGCCCCGATGGCCTTGAGGCCCTCTTGCAAGAGGGCGGCGACGTCTTTTTTGATGGATTCGTGCAGTAGATTCATGACTTTTTTGTGGCGTCTGCTGGGCTTTTTGGGCGGCGGCGGATGCGGTGCGAAGATAGGGAATCTTTGGTTCGGCTTAGCCAATCTTTAGATCGGCATGCATTCAAATTAACAGGCAGTTCGTCGGTCAGCAGCGGTTCGTCGGCCCTCCCCAGCACAAAGCTGAGGGCCGACGAACATTGGTTTCCATTCCTATTCAGCAGAAGCAATTCCCAAAAAATAGAGTGCGCAAAATCGTTCGCCGGCCCACAAACGAGGCTTTGGGGAAGGCCGACGAACAAGTCTTGTCGAGCGGTTCGTCGGCCCACCCCAGCCCAAAGCAGAGGGCCGGAGAACATTTGGTTACAATGCTATTAAGCAGTATCAAATTTCCCCAAAATAGAGTTGGTGAAATCGTTAGTCGGCGCCCAA
>JANMIM010001213.1:0-1270 GCA_031375795.1 Bacteroidota bacterium | reverse complement strand
GTTCGCATGTCCATCGGCAAGATGCCTCTGACTCCATTTGTTCATAGAAATGGCTACTCAATTTCAAAACAAAGCATGTCCCAAAACAACCGGCTAATGAATCTTTAGATCGCCGCAGGCAATAGCCCCGAACCTCAGGCCGGGGAAGGGGGGCAGGGGGCTCAGGCCAGAGGCAAATGTTCGCATGTCCATCGGCAAGATGCCTCGGACTCCATTTGTTCAAGGCACTGGCCAATCAATTTCAAATCAAAGCACGTCCCAAAACAACCGGCTAATCAATTGCCCCGGGCTTCAGTCCGGGGAAGGGGCAGGGGGAAATTGAAAAAATCACTCCCGCGGCTCGATCACCAAAACCAGCTTCACCCTGATCGGGTCGCCGACCAGCTTGGGAATGCCCTCGCTGCGGTCGACTTGCTTGAAGCGGATGTCCATTTGGAGTTTGTAGCTGGCAAACGGCTGCCCTTCCTTGGCGTCCTCGTATTCCAGCACCTTGGAGCTGCCGCTCACGGCCACGAAGTCGACGTTGTCGAGGACGGGATCGAAGCGCGTGGAGCTGCGGTTGTCGGAAATGGTCGCGAAGAATTGACCCTGCTTCATCTTGAGGGTCTTGGAATAAATGTCGTTGGGCATGGCGACTTGCAGGCGGTCGCTGGGCCTCGGGACGGGCAGGTAGAAGTGGATGAGCCATTGGTAGCGCTCAAACAGGGACAGCGAACCCTCGATCGGACCAACGGCCTTCACATTGGTCGGGTCCTTGATGGCGTATTGGTCGGAAACAAAGCACTGGTCCTGAAACGGCAGCAGCGCAGGCACGTCTGATGTCACATAAAACACGTTGCAGTACGTGCCGATGGAATCCTTCTGGGCGATCGCCTGCCCGGAAAAAATGACCGAAAGCAGCAAGCCGCAAAACAGGTAGGTGAGGGTTTTTAGCTTCACTTCGAATAAATATTCTGAGTCCTAATGCACCAAGGTACAACACGAAAGCTGCAAGATAAGCACTTTGCCTATTCAATCGCCTTCCCCGAAGCAATTTCCATCCAAAATCTCGACACACCACCAGAGTCCGCGGCCTCCGGCCGCCGGACCATCGACCCTTTGCCTCCGGCAAGCGAAAATAACCACCCAATTCCAGAACCACCAGAGTCCGCGGCCTCCGGCCGCAGGACCACCGACCCTTTGCCTCTGGCAAGCGAAAATAACCACCCAGTACCACCAGAGTCCGCGGCCTCCGGCCGCCGGACCATCGACCCTTTGCCTCCGGCAAGCG
>JANMIM010000269.1:0-9911 GCA_031375795.1 Bacteroidota bacterium | reverse complement strand
GGGATTGGGGTAGGCCGTCACGCTGGCGTCGAGCGGGCTGGGCTGCGGTGCCTGCGTGAAAAAATTGGCAAAAACATAGCGGCGGTTTGGCACATATTGCCCTTGGTCCCAGTTGTTGTATGTGATTTGCTGCGTCTGCCCGAGGCCATCATATACATAGTCGCTGCGGTAGCCGTAGTTCTGTGCCCAACCAGGCGCCCATGCGAAATATTCATTCAAAGTCTCATGTTCCTCTGCGTCCCAGACATAAACTTCCTTGTTGACGGTGTCCCAGACCATGCCATCCCATTCTTGATAGACGTAAGTCGGGCTGTCAAAGGCACCAAAGGTGCCGGTCGCGCGCTGGTAGTCCAGCCACATCGTCACATCCCATCCTTGTATGTCAAAGGTATAGGCCAGACTTTTTTCAAAATTGTACCAGACGACATCACGATACCGAAAATCGGGAACCCAGGCACTGCCATCCCAGCTGGAAAATGTCGCCATGTCCCAGCCTGCGGCGGTGGGGTAGGCATATTCTTCACGATAATCGTTTTCAAATTGATGTGTGCTGGCGTTCCAGGATTGTGTCGTTTGCGATGTGATGCGGTTGGTGAAGGCATAGGTGTAGGTATTCGATTGTGCAAAAGTGGTATCCCATCCCGATCCGTTCCACTGGTACTGTATCCAATTGAGTTCATTCCCTTGCGCATCATAATATACCTCGGCCTTGCCGTCGATGACCCATGCGCTCCCATCCCAGAGGTAATAATCCTCGCGGTCGGCATTGGGTTGGAAGCCCAGGGTGTACACGCTGCGGTGGTCTTTCACAAACGCATTGTTCAGGTAGACGTAGGAGGCCTCCTCAGCGACTTCGCCATTGGGGAAATAAGTCACATAGTTTTGGAAAAGGCTGTCCCAAGTCGATGTGCTGTCGTCGTAGTCCAGCACCCAATAAGCCTGGGGATGGTCTCGGTGCTCGGCGACTTTTTGGGTGGCAGCCGACCGAATGTTGTGGCCGGGAAGCATGTGAGGAGCCTTGATGGATGGCTGGGCCGCAAGGTTTGCAGCCACGCACAGCGCCATTGTGATCAAGAAGAGGTGCTTTTTCATTGTTTTATTTGGGTTTTCATTGGATGGATGAATCAATGCGAAACGAACACTTTGCCCTCTGCGCGACCGCTTTTGGTGCTGAGGCGATAGAGGTAGGTCCCATTTTCCAAGGTTTCCGAGATGGGGACCTCAATCGCCATGTCGGTTTGCGCGGCCGCGACCGTCTGCAGCCGCGGGCGTCCCTGCACGTCATACAAGGCGATCTGTACGGGGCCCGGCGTCGGCAATTCCATACGGAAATGCAACAAATCCGTGCAGGGATTGGGATAGGCCGTCACGTTGCAAGCAAGCGTTTGTGACTCGCCGAGGCCCGTGAAGAAACTCCCGAAAACTTCCTTGATTGCATTGTTGTAACTGATCCCATTCCAGGGTCTTGTCACGATTTCCATGGTATGCCCTTGGTTGTCATAGATGTAGTCAAATTCGCTGGAGCCCGTGAGGTCCCAGGTGCCGAGCCATTGGTAATTGTGAAACGACCTGCGGTGTCCGAGGGAATCGTCGTCGTTGATGTATCGGTATTCGTTTTGCCAATTGGTGCCATTCCAAGCCTCGGTGATGAAATCGGAGTCTTGGTTTTGCGAGGTATAGGTGCAGACAAATCGGCTGCGGTCTGCCCAGTTTTGCCCGTCATACTGTTGCCACCGTCCCGAGAGTTCCAGGTCTTGATCAAAGTCCAGCCACACATAATCCACCGCCCGCTCAGATGGTACCCAAGTGCCGAGGCTGTAGGTATAGGTCGCAAGGGTGTCCCAGCCTTGCACACTCGGCCAATGGCTTTCATAGCGCAAATACAAATCCCAGCCCATCGTTGCCGGATTCCAATTCTCAAATTCGCTCGCAGCCAGGCGATTGGTGAAAACATAGGTATTGGTCCATCGGTACCCTGCCAGGTTGCCCCAAGCCGATCCATCCCACAATTCTGTGAGGTTGGACGATGGATTTTGTTGCGCATCGTAGGTCCAGTTGGTGCGGTAGTCATACTCCCAGGCCATGCCGTTCCACCGATAGCTCCATTCTGTCTGCATCAGGCCTTGGCTGTTCCAGGCATACTGCAAGCGCTGTGCGTTCACGAATCCGGGCCCGACAAAATTTTGGATGATCTCCTCGACCAAATTGCCGTTGGCGGCATAGGAGTAGGTGTGGCGTGCGGTGCTGTCCCAGGTGTTTGCGGTGTCGTTCCAATCCAGCGCCCACTTCAAGTTGGGGAGGTCATCGTGCGAGGTGACCTTGAGGCTTGTGGGCTTGCCGCTGCGTATCCCCGGCAAGCTTGGCAGGTTCATCGGCTTTTGACCCACAGCGACCATGAATCCGACCATGAAAAGCAAAATGAAAGTAGATGTCTTTTGCATGCAACGCTGATCAATGTTGGGTTCTGAGACCGTGCTCCGATCAGGAGCACTGTATCCAAGTTACAAAAATTATCGCTTCCTCAAGATATGCGATTCATCGCTGCACCACGATCTTGCCGCTCGCCTGCCCCGTTGCGGTCGTGATGCGGTAGATGTAGGTGCCGTTTTCCAAAACATCGGAAATGGGCAGCGTGATTTCATTTTGGGCGCGGTTGAAGGTCGCAGCCGTGCGCAAGGTGCCTTGCATGTCGAGGAGCTGCACCGTGACCGCGATGGGTTTGTCGAGCGCCAACTGGAATTGGATGGACTCCGTGGCAGGATTTGGATAGGCACGCACTTGCACGACCGGTAAGGTTGCCTCGGTGGCTTGCGTGAAAAATGCCGAATAGACATACTTGCGGTCAAACCTGAAAAGGTATCCGTCAAACAACTCTCGCACACGGGAGAGCGTCTGCCCATTGCCGTTGTAGACATAAGTGTTCAATTCGCCCTGCTCCAATTCCCAGGCGCCGATCCAACCATAATATTCAATCGCAACCGGATGGTCTTCAATGTCATAGGTCACGGACTCCTTGCCGTAATTCACCCAAGATGGTGCCACAAATTTTTCATAGATCCAGAGCTCGCTGTCATTTTGGGAATAGGTGGCTGTGAACCGCCGATCGTCCACCCAGCTCGTCGTGAATTTTTCAATGCGCCCCGAGCTAGGTTGCTGCTTGGAAAAATCATGCCATACATAGTCGACGATGCGTGTCTCAGGGATCAACACATTTGCATTTGCATAATAAAAGGTCGTGGTATCCCAGCGGTTGGAAAGGTCAAAATGATGGTCGGTGGAATCTTGGATTCGGTAGCCAAGTGAAGCGCCTTGCCAAATGCGACGCGTTACGCTCGCGATTTGGGAGACGTTGTGATAGGTGTAGGAATTGCGGGTGCAGACGGCTGTGTCCCAAGCAGATGCGAGCCAGTTGTATTCGACATAATCGGTTGTGTTTCCAAAAGGATCATACGTGTAATTGACCTTGGAAAAATTATCCCATTGCCCTCCCCAAGTTTGCATCGTCCATTCTTGTGTCAGACCCATGGAGTCATAGGTATAGACCGAGCGATTCACGGGCAGAAAGCTCTGGTTGGCATACATGTAATTGATCTCCTCGGCGAGTTTGCCGTCGTTGTAATAAGTGTAGATCGCCTGCCCCGTGGTATCCCAATCGCTGAGCGAATCGCGCCATTCAAAAAATGTCCCCAATTGTGGCGTGTCCTGGTGCACGGTAACCTTGGCTACGGCACGTGGATTGTCCGTGTGGCGCATCGTCCCAGGGAATGGTCCAGCAAGCTGCGCGGGAACATTGAGGCTCAGCAAGCATACAAGCATTGAGAACAAAAACACAAGGCGCATATACCGGATATTTTGGAAGATCATTTTTTTGTGAAGCATATTCTCTGTTGTAGCAAATTACACAATCCCGGTCGAAAAAAAAACTATCTGCTGATCACAACCTTGCCGCTCGTCACACCTTGCCTCGACGACCATTGGTAAATATAGGTGCCATTTTCCAGCGTTTCTGAGAGCGGCATCGTGATGTCTTGGCCGGTGGCGACAGCCTGCGCACGCACGCGTGTGCGCCCCTGCAAGTCGGTGAGGGTGATGGTGACCGGCCCACGCAGGTCGGTCTTGAAATGCAAGGCGGCCGTGGCTGGGTTGGGATACGCCGTCACCAGCAAGGTCTCGTTGCCCAACTCCATCAAACCAGTAGCAGTATAGTCGTAGACAAATTTGAATGTGTTGATGTATCCGACCGTCTGATCCCACGATTGATCGATTTGCTCCATCGTGCGTCCGCTCAAATCGTAGGTGTACAGGTGCAGCTCGCCATTGGACAAGTTCCAATTCCCGTTGGAATACGACATCATTTCCGTTTGGACCAAATGGTCTTGGAGGTCATAGTCTTTGATGACTTGGTAGGAGCTGTCCCAATTGCCGTTGTTGTAGGTCTCTGAAATGCAGTCGCTGTCCCAGCCTGCATACGTGCAATTTGTGCGACTGGTATTGACCCAATTGCCTTGTGTATAATATTGCGACTTCCAGCTACTCTTTAGGCCAAGGCCATAATCTGCCCACACGACCTGCACGATGCGCGAACTCGGCAACCACAAAGGACCACTGGCTGTCCACTCGACGAGCGTATCCCATTGATCTTGTGGATTAAAAAAGTACTCCGCCTTGGATGCGTTGTACCAATAACTGCTCGGTACACCCGGCGCCCAATTGGACTGCTCTCGCGCAGCAATTTGCCCCGTCGGCGTGTAGACGATCCTATTGCGGGATCCATTCGTGGTGTCCCAAGCATAGCCCGGCGCAAACGATTGCCATTGAAACTCCCACGAAAGCGTGTCATTTCCATGGATATCTCGTAGCCACAACGAACGCGCCGCGTTTTTCCATGCGCCGATGTCCCAAACTTGGTATATGCTTTCAATCAAATTGCCGGCGGGATCGTAGGTAAATAATTTCCTGCTTGCTGGACTATATTGATTCCCTTGATATTGCTCACGAATCTCTTCAACCAATTCGCCCGTAGCGGAATAGGTATAAAATGTCTGCCAAACACTGTCCCACCTGATCCTGTTCAACCAGATCAATGCAAAGCTATGCCCAGGATCATCGTCGTGCGTGGCCGTGCGTGCTTGCAAGGCGGGTGAATGAAATGCCTCCTCAAATTTGGGCGATTGCCCCATCAACGATGTGTTGGCAACGAGCAAAATTGCACATATTGCGACGAGCTCCACCCACAAGCGTGCACCCGATATTGCGTCATGGCGCAAGTGATTTTGGTTGAGGTGCTTCATTGTTGTTTCTTCACGGTGATCACAATGTATTTCGAGACCGGTGTGTTGCTTTTGTCGGCCACGCTGTCGAGCGGCACCAAGACGTTGGCCTCGGGAAAATATGTGGCCATGCAGCCCTTGGGAATGTTGTAGGGGATCACGATCCATCCATTGGCATGTCGTTTTTCGCCCCTGAAATGACTCGTGAGGTCCACAATATCCCGTGAATGCAGCCCGAGGTCGTGCATGTCGGTCGTGTTCATCAAGATCACCCGCCGCTCGTTGAGGATGCCACGGTAGCGGTCGTCGAGGCCATAGATTGTCGTGTTGTATTGGTCGTGGGTGCGGATGGTCATCAACACATACTGGCCCGGCTCCAACTTGTTTTCGGGGATCGGATTCACCGTGAAATGGGCTTTGCCACTGGGCGTGGTGAATTTCCCATCCCTGGGTCCGTTGGGCAAATAGAAGCCATTGGGTTGCAACACGCGGCGGTTGTAGTCCTCAAATCCCGGGATCACCGCCTCGATGTGGTTGCGCACGATGTCGTAATCGGCCACCATGTCGTCCCAATCCATGTGCACCGACCGGGGCAATGTCGCCCGGGCGATGCCCGCCACAATGGCCGGTTCGCTGAGCAGATAGCGCGAGATCGGCTCGGCGCTGCCCTTGCTCTGGTGCACGACGCCCATGCTGTTTTCGACCGTAATGTGCTGTACACCCGTTTTTTGGCGGTCGGTCTCCGAGCGCGCCACGCAGGGGAGTATGAGGGCCTGCTCGCCCGTGATCACGTGTGAGCGGTTGAGTTTGGTGCTCACCTGCACGGTGAGCGAGCAGTTTTGCAGGGCGCGTGCAGTGGCCTCGCTGTCGGGCGTGGCCGAGATGAAGTTGCCACCCATCGCGATGAAAACCGATGCCTTGGCGTCGAGCATGGCATGGATGGCTTCGACGGTGTCATAGCCATGTTTGCGTGGGGCCTGGATCGCAAATCGATGGTCGAGCGCGGCCAAAAATGCCTCCTTGGGCTTCTCATAGATGCCCATCGTGCGGTCGCCTTGCACATTGCTATGCCCACGCACAGGGCAGGTGCCCGCACCCGGCTTCCCGATCGCGCCGCGCATGAGGAGCAGGTTCACGATTTCCTGGATGTTGCCCACGGCATTCACATGCTGTGTGAGGCCCATCGCCCAGCAAAAAATGATTCGTTTCTTGCGGGCCATTAGGTTGGCGACCTTTTGCATCTCGGCGATGCTGATGCCGCTCTCGCGCTCGCAACGCAGCAAGTCGGTGGCCTTCACGTCCTCGATGAAGGCATCAAAATCCAAGGTGTTGGCGTGGATGAATGCCATGTCGATGACCTTGCCGGGCGCCTTTTGGTCCAAGTCCAAAAGCAGCCGCGCGATGCCCTTGAGCAGCGGCACGTCACCGTTGATGCGCACGGGCAGGTGCATGTCGGCCAGTTTTGTGCCTCCCCTGAGCACCTCCATGGGGCTTTGTGGGTCCACAAAGCGCTGCATGCCAGCTTCCTGCAGGGGGTTGATGTCGACGATGGTGCCGCCGTTGTCCTTGCATTTCTTGAGGGCGCTGAGCATGCGCGGATGGTTGGTGCCCGGATTTTGGCCGATGACGATGATGAGCTCGGCGATGTGAAGGTCCTCGAGCTTCACGCTGCCCTTGCCGATGCCGAGGGTGGCCCCGAGTGCAGTCCCACTGCTCTCGTGGCACATATTGCTGCAATCGGGCAAGTTGTTGGTGCCATAAGCGCGTACGAGAAGTTGGTACATGAAGGCGGCCTCGTTGCTCGTGCGGCCCGAGGTGTAGAAGATTGCCTCGTCGGGGCTGTCCAGCGCCTTGAGGTGCTCGCCGATCATGGCAAATGCAGCTTCCCACTCGATGGGCTCGTAGTGCAGGCTACCCTTGCGCAACACCATCGGCTGCGTGATGCGCCCCGCCTTCCCGAGTTCAAAATCGGGCCATAAGCTCAGTTCCTCCACGGAGTGCGCCCTGAAAAATGCCGGATCGACGCGTGCGTCTGTCGCCTCCTCGGCCAGGGCCTTCGCGCCGTTTTCGCAATATTCGCCGAGGCTGCTGCGATGGTCCTCAGGGTCGGGCCATGCACAACCCGAGCAGTCAAATCCATCTTGCTGATTCATGTGATTCACCAGCCTCACGCCCTTGCCCAGGCCCAACTCGCGCTGCAAGTGGGCCATCGCCTCCTTCACCGCCGGGATTCCCGCCGCCTTGTTGGCGGGCTGCGTGAGGGTGAGGTTGCGAAACTTCTCGGGCGGCAGCAAGCGCACGCCGGCTCGCACATACCGTGGGGTCTCTACTTCTATCTCGAACTCTGCCATCTGCGATCACACTAAGTTTGAGCTAAAGATAGTTGATTTTGGGATAGGGTGGGAGGGCTAGAGCTTAAGTTTGGCTGGATCGCTGCGCGAGGGGAAGATTCTCAAAATATCGATGGTATCGTTGGATACCTGGTAATACAATTCGTTGTAGCTGTCCACAATGTACTTTCTGATCCCATTGTCCGGCCTAAAAAGCGGATTTCTAGTTGGATGGAGTTTGATGCGATCGATCGAGGCACGCAAATTTCGAAGAAACCGATCTGCGATCTTTTGATCCCAGTTTTCAAGGATGAATTTCAAGATTTCCCGAAGGTCTCTTTCCGCTTGAGGGGACCATTTTTCTTCGACGATGCTCAAAACCCAAATTCAGCCTTGATGCCTTCCCGTACTTCTTGCCATGATCTGCCTTCGCCATTCCCCAAGCTCTTTTTCGCCTCGAGAATTCCTTCTTGCTGGGTCGAGGTCAGCGCATTCCAGAAGTCTCCATTTGATTCTTGCTCAGACCTTTGCAACAAACTCAACTGTTCGATCAATCGGAGATCGTTGAGTGAAATGATCCATTGAATCAATTCATATTTGGTGGCATCCAGTTCCATATAGGTAAATATGGCACAGAAAAAATTATTTCGCAAGCGTTGAGAATATTCAATGCCGACAGCCCCAATCGCTACCCATCGAAACCCCATCCCTTCTGAACGATCTCGAACGCTGCCATCTGCGATCACACTAAGTTTGAGCTAAAGATAGTTGATTTTGGGTAAGGGTACTAGCCCTGCGTCTCGCGCCCTAACCGGTAAAGCCCACCGTCGCGAACGAAATCTCACCAAAAAGACCACTTCTCTTTGGTGCGGACTGCGTTGTGATGGAATCAATTTCATGCCCATGCGAGAGATCGGCCAGACAGCATCACGGTTCCCCATTGTCAGATTTGATGAAAAATGAATATCTTTGCCTCAATCAGGTGCACGATGGCAGTCTATGCAATTTGGAACAATAAGGGTGGTGTCGGCAAAAGCTATTTGACGTTTCAAATCGCCTGTGAGTATGCACGCACGCACCCTGAACGAAAGATCTTGGTGATTGACCTATGCCCACAAGCAAATGCCTCGGGAATGCTGTTAGGGGGGCTTTTTCAGGGGGAGGCTAGTTTGGAACGTCTTTCGGAACGGTCTCCAAAACAAACCATCGCTGGCTATATTGAGACGCGAATTTTTAATCCGTATCAAAACCCTCATACTGGAGCAAGCTTTGTGGTTCAGGTTTCACAGCACAATCAATACGTTCCCTCCAATCTCTATCTTGTAGCTGGAGACGAACATCTTGAAATTCAATCTTCCAGGGTCATCAATGCAACCTTTCCGGGCCCAGCAGATGCTTGGAGATTTGTGCATGGGTGGATATCGGACCTTATCGACGACATCGAAACGGTGTGGAATCAAAAGGAAACGTCGGTTTTCATCGATTGCAATCCGAGTTTTTCCATTTACACTGAGCTTGCGCTGTCTGCATCTGACCGCTTGATGATTCCCTTCTCGGCAGATGGCTCTTCCAAACGGGCTGTGAGGGCAGTTCTGGCCTTGGTATTTGGCGTGGGAAGAAATGCCGGCTCCGAGCGGTCGGGATTCGTGATCAATTCCGATCGATTCAAAATGCAAGTGCCCAAAATCTATTGCTACATCGGCAACCGACTGACGCAATATGTCGGTTCAGCCGCCGCCTTCCATACGGTCGTCAAGGAAATTGGCGACGAAATCTGGGATGTTTGGAACAATCACCCCAATTGTTTCTGGATCCGCCCCAATTCCGTTCGCAATGGTAGACGCACATTTGAGTCGGCATTCAAATTTGAAATCAACGATGCAAATTCTGCCTCTGTGGTTTCAAGTGCATTGGGCATCCCGATCATGAACCTCAGCGCTGGCCCCAAACAAATTACCCCCGACAAACTCGTGCAGGTAAATCAGTCACAACTCGAAAAGCAACAACCGAATATGCGGGAGTTGGTGTCACGCATTGATTGAGATCGCTCTCAAAACCTATTTCTTTGCACCAATTGCCTGTGCATCAAGACCTCGCCATTCCAGATTTGAACCAGATACATGCCCGATGCGATGTCTTGCACAGGCATGCGAGCCGAGAGGGGACCGACTTGCACCACGCGCCCTTGGAGATCCATCAGCCGCATTTCCATTCCCTCAAAATCATCCTGCCCAAGATCACCCTGGACGTGAATGGCATCGCTGAAGATGGTCGGATAGACAAGGAAGCCCGAGTTGCTCGGTGATACGAC
>JANMIM010001167.1:0-6125 GCA_031375795.1 Bacteroidota bacterium | reverse complement strand
GTCGCTGGATCTCGCTCGGCTGAAACAAGTCGATGTCGGTGATGTAAACCCACTTGTGGCGGGCCATGTAGGGCGCTGGCATGCAGCCGCGCTGCGCCGAGAGGACCTCAAACTCCTCGTCGCCGACCTTGAGGGACGCGGTGACCGGCCGATCATCGGCGCCCGTCACCAAAAACATCTTGCCGCCAATGCTGAAGCACAGGTCATGCCCCAACTTGATGTCCTCGGTCACATGAGGCAAGGATAAACAAAGCGTACGCAACATCTCCAAGTCCATTTCCAAAAATAGCAGGGACGGCATGCAAATCAATCATAATATGTGTACATTGTGAATGAAAATGGGCGAAATGCTTTTGAAAGGTCCGCGCCCATGGATTTTGCCATTCGATTCATGAATCTGAAAGTCGCAAGCAGCTATTTCCTGGCATTGGTCTTCATCATCGTGGGGTTCGCCCATTTCTTTGCACAATACTCCATGGTGCGTTTCATGCCTGATTGGATGCCTTACAAGGCTTTTCTGGTGGCAGCTTCTGGCGTATTG
Organism: Bacteroidota bacterium; assembly: GCA_031375795.1. Classification (GTDB taxonomy): domain Bacteria; phylum Bacteroidota; class Bacteroidia; order J057; family JADKCL01; genus JADKCL01. The sequence goes on along the minus strand of JANMIM010001167.1, from coordinate 5,584 downwards.
GAAATCCTGCTGGGCATCGGACTGCTGATTCCCAAGTTTCGCACGGTCTCGGCCATCGGAGTGCTGATCTTGTTGGTGCTCTACACGCCGCTCCACATCATCGACCTGAACCGCTACATACCTGTCGTGGGCAGCAAGGCGGTGGCCTGGATCAGGCTACCCATCCAACTCGTGATGATCGTCATGGCCTATCTGGCGGTGCAATGGGAGAAGCGCTGAAGCCAGCAAAAACCTTGCGCATTCCATGATTTGCAGGATCGCATCGAAGCCAAATGCCCGTTCCTGATTGCCCCAACCCACGGAGCGAAGGCATTGACTGACAGCCAATCAAAGGCAAAAATTGACCGTTCGACAAAATTTTCATGTCGCATGACGACACATCTGGCAAAATGTGGAAAACAAAGTGTAATCTTTGTCATCGGGAACTGGCCGGGCTGTTGGATGGGCCAGGAAAAGTGATTTTGAACCAAGGACGGGGTTCTTGGAACATTGGGATTGTAGAACTAAAATGGAAATTCCGAGATGAAGACTAGACCGATCATGGTTTTGGGGGCGCTGCTGTCACTGTGCTTTTGTACCGCAATGGGCCAGAGCCCCGCAGCGATGCAAAAGGTCGCCCAAAAGTACAGTGTCGATCAGTTGGGCGAAATGAAACAAGCCACCCACTACAAATACGAGGGAATGCTGTTGTATTATTCCTCCTCTTTTTTGGTCTTGGAGGATGGGCAATCGCGGCCGGCAAGCGAAACAGAGATCCAAGCGATCGACCTCGACAGCTACCAAACTCAGCGTCAGGAGAAAGCCAGTGTAACGGTACACGACGCCACCCTGCAAAAAGACATCTTGCTGCTGAGCCGCGACGAATTTGAAACCCTCGTCTTGTCGCATTTGAACGCGACCGACAAGCAGGCATTTCTCAGCTACAAGTCCGCCGCCATCATGGCCGCCCAAAAACCCCAAGACCAATAAGACGATGCGCCAGATGAAAGCATATCCTGTAACGTTGCACCGCATTGCCGTACTTGTTGTATTGCATGCATGTGCCCTCGGAGCTTGGGCACAGACCTACACCCACCCGACCACCGGCGTGCAAAGCACCTACAATGGCGCCTGCCTCGTCTCCACCTGCTCGGGCACATCCTACGACAATGGCGGTGCTGGCGGCAACAATGCCGCCAGCGTCAAAAATATCTACCGCACATTTTGCCCCAATACGGCTGGCAATTGCCTCAGGGCGACATTCACGAGCTTCTCGATGAATGATACCTATTTCCTCTGCTTCGGGCCCAACAGCTGCTGCGACTACTTGCAGGTCCTCAACGGACCTGCCCAAAACAGCACCGTGCTCTACAGCAATTGCACGACGAGCCCAGGCACGATCACATCGACCGATGCGAGCGGCTGCCTCACGTTCAGGTTTGTCTCCGATGGCTCGGTGCAATTGGCAGGCTGGGCAGCGACGCTCTCTTGCGTCGCCTGTGGCGGCGGCCCCGCTGGCAACAACAACTCCGACTGCGCATTTGCCACACCCGTCTGCAACAACCTCACACTCAACGATGCCTCCTCTGGCCCCGGCATCGTCGCCGAGGGTTGCTCGGGGTGCAACACCAGCGAGGTCTTCACCAACTGGTACCGCATCACCATCGCCACCAGCGGCACACTGGCATTCACCATCAACCCCAACAACAATGCCGACGACTTTGACCCCGTGCTCTATGGCCCCGATGTGACCTGCGGCGCACTCGGCACGCCGATCAGGTGCTCCTACGCTGCTGCCGCTGGCAATGGCAACACCGGCCTCGGAAACGGTGCCGTCGACGCCTCTGAAAACGTCGCCGGCGACCAATGGGTGTCGCAGCTCAATGTCACGGCAGGCCAGACCTACTACGTGCTCATCAATGGCTGGTCGGCCGCATCGGGTAGCAATGGCTTTGCACTGGATTGGACGGGCACGGCCGTGCTGAGTTGTGCGCCATTGCCTGCCGAATTGCTGAGCTTTGAGGGCAAGCACGAGGCTGGCATGGTCGACCTCAATTGGGCGGTGGCTGGTGAATTTGGACTCAAAAACTACATCCTGGAGCGCCAGTCACCGGCAGGCGACTGGCAAGACCTGGCAGGCTATGCCGCCAATGGCAACCACAGCACCTACTTGTTTACCGATGCCAGGCCTTGGCCGGGCAGCAACCGCTACCGCCTGCGCATGGTCGAGCAAAACGGTGGCCTGAACTGGAGCCATGAGGTCGAAGTGATGGTGCCTGAGAATCATCGGTTCACGGTGTGGCCTAGCCCGACCTCGGATGTCGTCCATGTCGAGGTCTATGACCAAAACGGTGTAGCAGGCGACCTCGTTGTCGTCAACAGCCTCGGTCGAGAAGTGATGCGCCGCAACCTGATGTCAGCAGGCAACCTGCCAGTGCATGAGCAATTGCAAGTCGAGGACCTATGCGCAGGGATTTATTTCCTACGTTTTGGCAGCCAAGTGCGGAGTTTTGTAAAGGAATAATCGGCGAAGGCTGAACCTCGGACACACACTTGCAGCCCCAAGAAGCCGCTATTGCAGGAAGGCAACCATTTGGTCGAGGTCGGGAAAATACCGCGTCGGGACGACGGCTTGTTGCTCGTAGGAGCCTGCCAGCATCGCAAACGTGGGATACACATGCTCCGCCAAGCCGATCGCCATTTTCACCACACCCTTGGCCTTGAGCTGCGTCTGGAATTCCCCTACCGTCCACTCCTGCTGATCCATGCCCACGGTCCAGATGCCGTTGAGTTCCAGGTACACCATCCTAGCCTGCGTGCGCTCCACGATGGCGAGGATTTCGGGATTGGACAATTGGGCCTTGTAGTCTGCCAGCGACAGATTCCCCAGCGGCTCGATGATCAAAAAAGGATAATTCCCGGCGGTATGGACTTTGAGGAATGGCGTATCGATGAAAACTGCGGCCATGTAATTGGATTTCGTGTATTGAAATGAGAATGAAAATTCCGAAAACCGACTGGCAGGTGCTTCAATTGAAAATTTCGCTCGCCTGCTCGATGCGCACCGATTTCCATGTGGCCAGGGCCCATTCGCGGTCATCCTCCAGGTCGTAGTAGTAGGCCCCCTGCGCCACCTCGTTGCCGATGATGGTGTAGCCATAGAGCACCTTGTAGGAATGCTCATCGTCTGACTCCTCGACCACAAAACCCAGTCGTATGATGCCATCCTCCTCAAAATCAAAAGATTCCAAGGTAGGCGCTTGGCTTTGGTCGCGGTCGCCGATGAATGCGCGGTGGATCTCGATCACTTGCTCGTGCCCTTTGTCTGAAAAGTCCCAGATCGCAAGGCGCACCGTGCGCCCCTCGGCCACAAAGACCGTGTCGCCTTCGTCCTCCTCATGCTGCTCAAACAGGCCGGATATCACGATGCGCCACCCTCCCTCCAGCTCACGGACAGCCAGCTCGTCGGTCATCACGTGGCCAAATCCCTCGGCCACCTGCCATTCCCCCGTGCCATCCTCGCGCTCAAACGCCGATCCATAAGGCTCATTCAGCAAGTCGGCGATCGAGTCGTCGACCATCAAGATGGCCGCTGGCGTGTAGATCCCCGAGTTTTCCGGATTGTCTACGTAGGCTTGGCTTTCGTCACCGGCAAATATCCGCCAACCGCTGTCTTGGGCATCCATCGGCTCCTCACGGTACATGAAGCATGCCTTTTGCTCGTCTTCTGCCACGCGCTTGGTAGCGATCACGAATCCTATGTTGGGGTTTTGGTCGAATGAGCCTGCTTTTTTCATGCCGCAAAGATTGGAAAAAGAGGGCAATCCCAACTGCAAAAATGCCTTGGTGCAAGGAAATAGCTTAATTTTGGCCGCAATATGAAGCATTTCCTCTCCGCCGTCTCGATTCTCGTGTTGCTCGCGGCTGCCGTCAGCGCACAGCAGGTCGTGCAACATCACCTGGTGGCCAGTGTGAGCCAGTCGCAGATGGACTCTATGCGCCGCGTGCAGCATGTGCCGAAACGGCTCGCTCCCGTGCGCTATGGCGTCGATGTGTATGAGGTCGAATACAGCACGACTTGGTGGGACGGCACCCCCGTGATGGCCAGCGGATTCTACATCGTGCCCCACGGCTGCGAGGAAGCGGTGCAGACCGTCTCCTACAACCATGGCACGCGCTTGCACCGGGCGCGCAGTTGGAAAATGAGCGGCGAGGAGGCCATTTGTGCATTTTTTGCGGCCGACGGCTATGCCGTCGTGATGCCCGACTACCTGGGCCTGGGCACCGGCGACCGCGCACCGCTCTACATGCACGCAGCCACCGAGGCGACCGCCACCGTGGACATGATCCTCGCCTGCCAGACCCTCGACGGCCCCCTCGGGATCCAAAAGGGTGCGCAATTGTTCCTCACGGGCTACTCCCAAGGCGGACATGCCTCCATGGCCACCCAGCGATTCTTGCAAAGCCACCCCGACGCGGGCCTCAAGGTCACGGCGAGCGCACCCATGTCGGGGGCTTATGACCTGGCAGGCGTGCAGGGCGAGGTCATCGACAAGCCTTATGCCCATCCCGGCTATTTGCCATTCCTGCTGCTCTCCTACCAAGAGGTCTACCACATCTTGCCCGACAGCCAATCTTTTTTCAAACCTCCCTACGACGCCACCTTGCTGCCTTTCTTTGACGGCAAGCACAAACTCAACGAGGTGAGCGCCGTGATGCCGAGCATTCCCGGAGCGGTGATGCGGGAGGAGTTGATGCTGGCCTACAAGGCAGATGCCCAAAACCCCTTGCGGCTGGCGCTGCAAGAAAATACGCTCACCGACTGGGCACCCGAGGCCCCGCTGCTCATGTGCTATTGCAAGGCCGACGAGCAGGTCATTTACCGAAATGCCTTGGTGGCCCAAGACGCGATGGAGGCCCTGGGCAGCAAGGTGGTGCATAGCCGCATGTCGGGCCGCAGGTTTGGGCATGGCATCTGCGCATTGTACAGCTCGATCTACGCCAAGATGTGGTTTGACAGCTTCAGGGATGGCAGCACGAGCGGCAAAAAAGGCCCTGCGTGGAACCGATTCTTGGTTTCCTTGAGCAAAATGGCCTACAAGAAACCCAAGAAAAAATAGAAAAGGCTTGCCGTCTGCAAACCAAAACGGCAGGCGGGAGTTCAATGATCAATCATGAGATCGTAAACAGTGGAGTCAGCAATCGCCCCATATTCTCCTAGCGACGGAGGCCCGATTTACGCCGAGACGCCCCAGCACTTGGATCCATCACAATGGTTCATGGAGCCGTGGAATGCGCTGTCCTCCCTCCTGATCGTGGCGCCGGCGATCTATTTCCTCTGGAGATTGCGTGGCAGGTACCGCGAGAACTTGTTTCTGACCTTGTGCATTCCGCTGCTCATGGCCGGTGGTCTTGGCAGCACATTGTTTCACGGGTTGCGCAGCCATCCGTTTTTCCTCATGATGGACGTGCTTCCGACCTTGGTTTTGTTTCTGGCGATCACGATGTATTTCTGGGCGCAGGCCCTGCGCAGCTGGGGATGGGCGGTGGCCATCATGCTCGCGTCGTTTGCGATCATGTACTTTGGGTTCCAGTATTTCCCATC
>JANMIM010001157.1:0-2090 GCA_031375795.1 Bacteroidota bacterium | reverse complement strand
TGCCGCCATCGCCGTCGCCAAGGCCAGGCGCAGCTGTGGCACCCAACGCTGCTTGCGCTCTGGGCCCAGGAGGACCGCCGCCGTTTCGCCCGCCCAGTGCAGCCCCATGAGTCCCGCCGCCATGCAATAGCTCACCGGATGAGCCGCCAAGAGCAGCAGCAACAGCAAGCCCAGGCCCAGGTGCACACGCCAGCCCGGCTTGTGACGGTGCCTGAGCCAGTAGCCCACCACCAAGAAAAACAGCACCACCGATGCCGAGAAGTTGAGAAAACCATACAGGAAGACCTTGTGAAAGACAAATGGCAGGGCCAGCAGCACCAGCGCGCCATTGTCCACAAAAATGCTGCGGGCCATGTACCTGAAGCCGAGGGCAAACCCGACGATGTACAGGCTCAGGAACACTTTCTCGGCAGCCACCGGCGGCAAGACCAGCTGGAAGGCCGTGAGCAGGAGATGATTGAGCCAATTGAGCTCGATGTTGGGGTTGAGGCCGAACCAATTGCCGTAAAACGCGCGGTCGTGGCCGAGCAGCATGTCGCGCAGGATCCGGGCATTGTACAGGTGGCAGGGCCCGTCATTGGTGAGGAAGAATGCATTGGCCCACACAGGCCAGAGCGCCAGGGCCAGCACAAGCAGCAGCATGACTGTCTCCCCTAGCCGCCATTGACTCCCAAACCGATCCGAGCCCGATTGCATGGCCCCAAGTTAGAGAGAAAATGGCATCCGATTTGCGATTGCGGCAGCGTTGGTGGCCGACGTGGCGCCTCGGCTTGTTACGCAATGGAATTAACTGATAATCTTCTAATTTGCGGCTTGGTACATTTTGGAGGATCATTTGGAATGAGAAAAGCATTGTTGATTTTGTCCGCATTGGTCTGCCTGCTTGCCATAGGATGCAAGGAGAAGCAATACCTCACGGGCTACTATGACGTCGAGGGCTTCAAAAAGGAATGCCATTGGGACAGCTTCACCGACGAGAAATACAAGCCCAGCGAAAAATGGATGGATTCACTCGCCACCGCCAAAGTGAGCGACAGTCTGCGCGTGCAATTGTTTCTGGGATCCTATTGCGGCGACAGCAAGAAGTGGGTGCCTCGTTTTCTGGACTTGAAACCCCAGTTGCCGATCGCGCAAGTGGACATCATCTCGGTGGACACCACCAAGAAGGATGAAAAAAATATGGCTGCGATGGTGGGATTGAAAAAAATACCTACCTTTATCTTCTATCAAGGTAGTAAAGAGGTCGGTCGTATAGTCGAAAAGCCCAAGGGAGGCTTGGAAAAGAATATTTTTTTGCTCCTAAAAAAGTGTGAATAAGTTTTCTTTTTTCGGTGTAGTGACTATATTTGTTGTAGGTTCTTAGATGTTTGACGGTTTACCTGATAATTCGAATAAGTTAAATGCTGCTTCCTATGAAATCTGTTAAGTACTTATTGGCGTTGGTTGCGCTCTGCATTGGATTCACAACCGCGAGTGCTCAGTTGAAGACGAGGTATTTTTATGTGGGTGTGGGTCTGGGTGCCACCAACTACAAAGGTGACCTTGACGACAACTTCACATTGAAATTCACCAAGCCCGGCATCGCATTTGTCGGTGGCTACAAATTTCATCCACACATGTCTGCTCGCTTGATGCTTGCACAAGGCTGGATGAAGGCATCGGATGCCAAGGCTGCACGCGACGTTCCACGTTTGCGCCGTGACCTGAGCTTCCGCTCACCCATCACCGAGGCATCCTTGACCTTTGTATGGGAATTCTTTGCCAATGACAGGAAGTTCATGTATCGCCCACAGTACTCACCTTACATCTTTGGTGGTGTCGGGGTGTTTGCTTTCAATCCTCAGGCAAAACTCGGCAATACCTGGTACGATCTGCAGCCACTCGGCACAGAAGGTCAGTTCATGGCCAACTGCCACGAAGGCCAGATTTACGGCCCAGGCATCGCCTCCGATTGCCCAGAGCCCTACAAATTGGTGCAACTGAGCATTCCTTTTGGTCTGGGTATCCGCTACAAGCTCACCGACAAGATCGACTTGAATGCTGAGCTTGGCTTGCGCAAGACCTTTACCGACTACATCGATGATGTGAGC
>JANMIM010001155.1:0-9732 GCA_031375795.1 Bacteroidota bacterium | reverse complement strand
GTAGATCAGTGCCAGCAGGTCGCGGTTGTGCAGCTTGTCGTCGATGAGCATTCCCGCCTCGGCGGGGGTGAGGTCCTCGGGCGGGTAAAATTCCACGACGGTCGTGAACCGCTTGTCTCGGCCCCAGATGAACCACACGATGAGCAAGGGGATGAACAGGAAAATCGGGAAAAAGATCGCCTTGTGATTGACCCACAAGGTCTTCATGCCCCAATAGAAACTCGTGGACACGCTGCCGGCAGGCAATTGCATCCGCACGATCCATGCCTGCTCGCCCTTCATGCCCGGCATCATCCTGCCATTAACCACACCTGGCTGAAAATCATATTCGGCATGCTGCTGAGGCACCGTGTAGTCGATCGGGGCTGCAAATGATACAATGTCCTTGTCGCTCAAGGTCGCGCCGCCCGGGTAGTGAATGCTGAAACTCACGGCATCGATCGGATAGTCGATCTTGTCCACGAGCGGGAAATCGAGCCATTTGCTGCCCGCCGAATCCCGCAGGATCCCAAAAATATCATAGCTATACGTGAGCGTATCGAAGCCATCATCGGCAAGGCCCTTGGGGCCTTGGAGCATGATCCTGGTATAGGGGCCATAGGGGTAAGGGCTCGGCTCGCCTTGGTACTGCAAGTTGCGCAGCACATAGTCGCCCCGATGTCCCCACCATTGCGGACGACCTGGATTGAAGCCATAGTCCTCATACTTGGAGTAAGTTTCCAAAAGAGGGCGCTCGGGCTTGTGGTACCAAGTATCCTGGTACATCTCAAACTTGTGGGCGATGTGGACGCTGCCATCTGCCTTCACGTCAAAATCGGCGTGGTAAAAGGTATAGTAGCGGTCTGCCGACGACACATGCATCGGCGCAAGGGCAATCTGGGAGGTGCGGCCGGGAAACTTCATCCCGAAATGCAGGTGCTCCGCGCCGCTGAAGGGGCGCTTGAATTCCAGGGTCAGTTTCTCGGTGCCAAGGTCCATGAAGCCGTCACGCGGGATGCGGGAGGATCCCAACAGGTTCTTGAAATCGACCGGCATGGCGCCTTGCCAGGAAAATTGAACGGATGTATGGGACACCGGCACATCGATCTCGGGATTCAGCAAGGGCAGGTGAACCGCGAGGTAATCCTTGGCTTGCACCGTTGCGCCCCACATCCTATAGTGTAGCACCACACAATACTTCCCTGCCTGCGGGAAAATGAACCCTGGGATCTTCAAGGTCTTCTCGTTGCTGGAAAACTCAGAAGACTCAAACGCCGCAAAGGCCTTGCTCAAGCCCCAACTCTGCTTGACTTGAGATTGGACCAACTCATACTGCACGTTGATGCGCATCGGGTCCACGGTCACATTGCCATTGTAGATATTTGAAAATGTGCGTTTGACATCCTCCTTGGGACGCAGGATGTCGACCCAAAGGGTTTCATGGACATCGATCGCGCCGTTTTCCATCAGGCGCAGGTCGGTCCTGAGCGTGTCGATGATGTACACGTCGGCGAGCGCGCGCAGCGGCACGGGCGCATGGGTGAGCGCACCCTTGGGCAGACGCACCACGATGGTCATGCCCTCGTGGGTCGTGAACTTGCGGGTGCCGAGAAATTGCACTTCGCCCTTTTGAGATACGATGGCCGCGCCACCAAGCACGGCGCCCATGGTACCGGTGAACACTTGCAAGTCCCGCTCAGGCACCTGCCGGTCGTCGGGTAGGTGCACGGTCGCATCCAAGGTGTCAAAATCGACTTCCCAGTCGTTTCCATTGACATTCCAGTAAAACTCGGAACCTGTCGTGAAAAAATTGATGGCACCATAGACCTTGTAGGAAATGCGGTAACGCTGCCTTCCCGAGACATAGACTTCCGCCGATCCGATCTTGATTTCGTAGGTCGTAGCCCCCTTGGATACCGCAAAATCCCTGCCCTCGACGGCGATCCCGGTGATGGGCGTGATGTAGTCGACGCCGCTCACGTGGCCCTCGGCGATCTCGCCTTGTACATTGGGTGCGGGTGCGTAGCGGTAGGGCAATTTGCGGATGAAGCCATGCTTGGACTCACTGAATTCCAGCAGGATGTCCTCAACCACATCAAATGATCCGTCGGGGTTCAGGGTAATGTCGGAATGGAAATGCAGGACCTTGAAGGCCTCGGCATGCACCATCAGTGTGAGTGAGAGCGTGAGTGCGAGGAGAATGAGGCTTCTTTTCATGCCTGGATGTCGAGGTAATCAAGTTTTTTCATGCGCAGGAGCAAGGCATACAGGGCGGATGGCAGGCGCTCGACCTTCATGTTGTAGTCGCGCACCAAGGCGTTGTAGTAGCGCCGCGCGCCGTCGAGCTCGATGTTGGTCTTCTCGATCGCGCGCTGGGCTGGGTCGTATTCGGCGTTGTTGCGCAGCTCCAGTTGGCTGCCGGCGGTGAGCATCAGGGCTTGGATGGCCTTGTCGGATGCGTCGAGGCCGCGTGCCTTGCCGGGCACGGACTTGTCCTCCATGGCTTTGCGGCCATTTTCCAAGGCCGACTGCGCCTCGTCCAGCCCCGCGAGTTCCAGCTTGCGCAGCAAGTTGGCGATGGTGAGCAATTGCCCTTGCCGCCGATCGACGAGGATGTCGATCGTGCGCAGGCTCTCCTCCATGCGCACGCGCAGGCTAGACATTTGATTGTAAACCAGCACGCCCATGAGGCCCGCCAGCAGGGTGCATCCAAAAACGCCACCAAAAATGTACCAGATTCCGCTCAAGGCCATTTGATTTTATTGGGTTTGAAGATAGGCATTCCGCCCAAAATCTCCGCTCAAAAATCATGCGGAGACGTCAATTCTCCAACCGCGCCCCAGCTGCCGTGGAGCGGAGGCTTCGAGATGCCTGCCGCGAGCAGCTTCAAGAAGGCTTTGCGGGAAATCTCCCGCGCACCCAGGCTCTCCAGATGCTCGGTATAGACCTGGCAATCAATCAGCCCGAAACCGAGCCGCTCGAGTCCGCGCACCAAGGTGATGAAGCCAAACTTGCTGGCGTTGGAGGCATGCGAAAACATGGATTCCCCACAAAACACCCGCCCCAAAGCCAGGCCATACAGCCCGCCGACCAATTTGCCCGCCTCCCAGACCTCGACCGAATGCGCGTGCCCCAGCTCGTGGAGCTTGATATAGGCCCTTTGCATGTCGGTGCCCAGCCAAGTCCCATCCTGCCCGGGGCGCGCGGTTTTGGAACAAGCCGCGATCACCGCCACAAAATCGCGGTCAAAGGTCACCTCAAACACCTTGCGCTTGAGCAATTGTTTCATGGATTTGCTCACCTTCAAGTCCCCCGGCAGCAAAACCATGCGCGGGTCTGGCGACCACCAGCAGATCGGCGACTCGCCCTGCGTGTACCAAGGAAAAATGCCCTGCGCATAAGCCGCAAGCAGCCGCCCGGGCGACAGGTCCCCGCCCACCGCCAGCATGCCGTCCTCCTCCGCATGGCTCACAGGCGGGAAGATGTGCTCGGTCGGGAGGGAGTAGATGGGCATCGGAGCCGAATTTAGGGAATATTCGGAACCACAGGAAAATCCTCCCACTGAAAATTTCACAAAATGTTGATTCTAATGCTCACAACCAATCGCCTGAGAGGTATAATGAATATTTACAAAGAGAATTAAAAATAATTTTTCACTATTTGTGTAAAATTTATATACTTGCAGTATCATCGTTCTTTTTTCGATAAAGTTCAAAGCTGCTGTGGTGGCCATTGCCGAGGACCAACATTTGCAGGGTAATCTGATTTCGGCTTTTTCTTTTTTCTATTAATTCAAAATGTTATGAAAACAGGTATCTATTCTGGGGTTGCCCGACGGAAACGTCGAATGGCCCTCAGTACATTAGTTAATTGGAAGTCTGTTCAGTCGACTTGCACTTCCGATCACCGAAAACCGTATGGTGTCACCGTACGACATCAACCTTCTTCAACGGTCAATATGCCAATTGGCTATCTTGGCAATTTTTCTGAGGAGTTGAGGGACCTTCATTTTGTTGTAGGGCTCAACGAAGAAAAAATTGCAAAACATCTTTCTGGTATGCTCCGCAAGTGGGAAACTTCTAAGGTTGCCCCATCCCAAGGCGAGGGGTATTTGCTTCGTTCCATCGTTACGAAGCATGCTACTGCAAATTGGTCGCTCCATGGATGTGGGATTCAAAACTTTATGGAATTCGGAAGCGTGCTGGAATTGTATCACTCACAGATTATCAACCCTAAATCGAGAAATTATGTAGGCATGAACTAAAAAATCACATCGTATTAATTATTGAACTTTATCGAATAATTTATGAAAAATTTTACGGATATCATTAAGAGGCTTGATGAATTGGAACAAGGTTATAAAGATTCAGGCGATATCGAAAGACTTGATATCATCACATCTATTCGAAAACTAGTGGAGGAATCCAACCAAAGTACCGACTACTTGGAATTGGGTTTTCATGCTATCGGCCTACTCTTTTACCTAACCAAACTTTTCGAGTCTTAGATTTTTACGGTAAGCTATGAACCTCTTCTTGCTGTCAGGGGGGGCTTTTCGCCTCCCCTGATTTTAATTCACTAATCGAAATTAAAATCATGGAATCATCATATAAGATTATAAAGGAAGTTCGAATGTCTAAAGGACTTACACTCGCTCAAGTCGTAAAAGAGGCTAAGAGAATTAAGAAAGATGCCAAACTTACAGTAAGCCATCTTTCCATGATCGAAAATGGTTCAAGAAATGCTGATTTGGAAAAATTGGAGGAAATAGCATTCGGATTAGGAGTGGATTTGATGAAATTAAAATTAATTGAATTTTCCAAATTGATTGATGATGCCAATCTCTCCCCCGAGAAAAGAGCGCAAGCAATGCTGGCAAAAGCAGTCATCGTTGGTTTATTCCAAGATGCTGTTCCTTGAACATTACGGCTCTCATTTATTTCGTTCGTCAATACGATCCATGTATCACAAGTCAATTAGATAATTTCCCCATTTTCATCCAATCCGATTAGAATGTAGAGTGCCACTTAAAAAAAATATTGGGATTTCATGTTGAAATACTAATTTCGGACAAAATGCAGCGCAAAATCATCATCACCGGTGGCGCGGGCTTTATTGGCTCCCACCTCGTCAGGCTCATGGTCGGCAAGTATCCCGACTACCAAATCATCAATCTCGACAAGCTCACCTACGCGGGCAACCTCGAAAACCTGCGCGACATCGAGCAGGCCCCCAATTACCGCTTCATCAAGGCCGACATCACCGACGGCGCGGCGATGATGGCGCTTTTTCAGGCCGAGCAGCCCGACGGCGTGATCCACCTCGCCGCCGAGAGCCATGTGGACCGCAGCATCGAGGCCCCGATGGATTTTGTGATGACCAATGTGATCGGCACCGTGAACCTGCTCAACGCCGCCAAGGCCGTGTGGATGCGCGATGGCAAGATGCGCAACGACGTGCGCTTCTACCACGTCTCCACCGACGAGGTCTTTGGTTCGCTGCACGACGGCGGCTACTTTTTGGAGACGACGAGCTACGATCCGCAGAGTCCCTACTCAGCCTCCAAGGCCAGCAGCGACCACTTCGTGCGCGCCTACGGCAACACCTACAAGCTGCCTTTCATCCTGAGCAATTGCTCCAACAACTACGGCAGCCACCAATTTCCCGAGAAACTCATTCCCCTCTTCATCGCCAACATCGTGAACAACAAAAAGCTCCCCGTCTACGGCAAGGGCGACAATGTGCGCGATTGGCTGTGGGTCGTGGACCACTGCCGCGCGATCGATGAGATCTACCACAAGGGCGCAAACGGCGAGACTTATAATATAGGTGGCAAAAACGAGTGGCAAAACATCGAGCTGATCCATGTGCTGTGCAAGCAGATGGACGAGAAGCTCGGCCGCCCCGCAGGCACGAGCGCGCAGCTCATCACCTACGTGACCGACCGCGCGGGCCACGACGCACGCTACGCGATCGACCCGACCAAGCTGGAAACCGATCTGGGATGGTCGCCCTCGGTCACCTTTGAGGAGGGGCTCAGCCTCACCATCGATTGGTACCTGGCGAACCAAGACTGGATCGACCATGTGCAAAGCGGGGCCTACCAAGCTTATTATGAGCAGATGTATGGAGCCCGGCTCAAGGCGTAAGCGATGACCGGACTCCTCGCGCTGCTTCTTTGCATTCTCACGACCTGCATCCTTTTTACGATCCTGCGCGCCACGGCCCGCTACGACGTCGACCGCTGGCAGTTGACGGGGATCAACTATGCCGTGGCTGCGCTTGTGGGCCTGGTCATGTCGCCCTCGGCCATCCCCCATGTGCTCGCAGACACGACCGCTTTGCTGCTCGCGCTCACGATCGGGACGCTTTTTTTGTTCATTTTTTATGTGATGACCGCGCTCACGCAGCAGGTCGGGCTCAGCTACATGACCATCGTGAGCAAGATGTCCTTGGCGATTCCGGTCGTGTTCAGTTGGGTGCATTACGGTGATCGCTTGTCGGTCTGGCAGGGAATGGGCGTGGCATTGGCGCTTGTGGCGGTGGTCTTGATCAATGTGCGGAGCGGGGAAGCCAATACGGAGGACAAAGGGAAAAGCCCCTGGGCGATGTATGGAATGGCGGCGATCTTGTTTTTGGGCTGTGGCATTGGTGACAGCCTTTTTAAGGTCTTCAGCCAGGAGGCTTCGATGCGCGTGGCAGCTTCTGACTTCACGATTGCCGTGTTTGCGGTCGGGGCGCTGGGGGCAATGGTGGTGAATGCGTTCATGCTCGGCACGGGGCGGGCAAAGTGGCGCTCAGCCTCTTTGTGGGCGGGTTTGGCGATCGGGATCCCCAATTATTTTTCGATTTTTTTCTTGGCGACGGCCTTGTCATTTTATCCAGGCACCGTGTTTTATCCGATGTTCAATACCGCGATGCTGGTCCTGATGGCTTTGGTGGGGGTCTTGATTTTCAGGGAAAAATTGAATTTCTGGAATGTCGTGGGCCTGGTGACGACGATTGCGGCGGTTGCACTGCTGGTGTGAAATCCATTTCTCTGCGGTTCTCTGCGCCCTCTGCGGTTTTTTTGCAGGGAAAGAAACCGCAGAGGGCGCAGAGGTACGCAGAGCCAAGCTGGGTTGTGAGAGGGGGAAATCTATCCTAATTTCAAGCTGTGAAAGACTGCTACCAGACCATCACGGCCACGGGCGAGGGCGCCTACAAGGAAAAGGGTTCCAAATTCCTTGCATTCGCCTTTCCTGTGCAGTCCGAGGCGGAAATCGCCGCCCATTTGGAGGCGCTCGCGGTCAAGTACTACGACGCCCGGCACCATTGCTACGCTTGGCGGCTGGGCCCCGATGGCACGCGGCACCGCGCTGCCGATGCCGGCGAACCCAACCACAGTGCGGGCACGCCCATCCTCAACGAGCTCAAAAGCCGCGAACTCCTCGACGCCCTCGTGGTAGTCGTGCGCTACTTTGGCGGCACCAAGCTGGGCATCCCCGGCCTGATCGAGGCCTATGGCTCCGCCGCTGCCGACGCCATCGACGCCGCGCCACGGGCCGAGCGCATCCTCACAAAACCCGTCGAGATCCGATTTGCCTACCCCCAAACCGCAGAGGTCGGACGTGTGATCCAGAAATTTGGATTAAAACCCAGCCATTCGGAATATGGCGCCGACTGCCTGCAACGCTTTGATGTGCGGCTCAGAGATTGTGCCGCGGTGATCGAAATATTTGAAGAAATGGGTATCTTTAGGCTACAATGAAAGCGCACATGTACAAGATTTTCGCCTCCATCGTGTTTTTGCTCCTCACGATCAATGCATTTGCCCAAAAGCAAGGTGGCTCGGCCTCCCTGCCCGCCCTGCAGCCCACTGCCAGCATCTATCAAAAAGTGAGCCTGCAACTCCCCATCCATGCAGGTGTGCCCGAGGTGAAATCGGCAATCTTGGAATTGAAACCGATGGTGACGGCCCACGGCTGCGACCTGCACCTGCGCGACGCCATCGAGAGCCCGGGCGGATTCCACTACAATTTTGAACAGACGTGGCAGGGCATCCCGATCTACCAAGCCCAGGTCAAGGCCACGCTCACGAAGACCAAGCGCTTCATGAACCTGCTCAACAACCTCGTGAGTTTCACCGGCCAACCGCTCCTGCACCAGCGCTCGGATGCGCAGGTGGCCTCCCTCCTCCCCGACCTGCTCGACGAGGGCTACGCAGATTTCCATCTGGTGGAAAATCAGCGTCAATTTTTCCTGGAAAACGATGTCTTGCTGCCTTGCCACCGCGTGGTGTATACCTCCAACACGATGAGCTGGGAATTGCTGCTCGCCGACAGCGACTTGCATGAGATGCTGCGCCGCGACTTGGCCGCCTACCGCAAGCCCGGCGGCGTCACCACCGACTCGACCGGCAATGCGATGGTATTCAACCCCGATCCCATCACGAGCGCCGGCCAAATCTATGGCGGCACCTGGGCAGACAACAACGACGCCGACAACGCCGACCTCAATGGCCAACGGCGCTCGGTCGTGCTCAAAAACATCACTTGGGACGGCAGCAAATTTGTCCTCACGGGCCCCTACGTCAGCATCGTCGATGTCGAGGCACCGACATTCGCCCCCGTGACGAGCACCACCGGCCAATTCAACTTCAACCGCAGCGAGCAGGGATTTGAGGATGCCAACACCTATTACCACGTCGACACGATGCAGCGCTACATCCAGTCGCTGGGTTTCAACAACCTGCAAAACAGCCCCTTGAAGGCCGATCCCCATGGCGTGAATGCCCAGGACAATTCCCATTATGTCTCGGCGGGTACGGACTCCCGGCTTGGCTTTGGGGAAGGCGGCGTGGACGATGCCGAGGACGCCGACGTGATCATCCACGAGTATGGCCATGCCCTGAGCGATGCGGGTTCGCCGGGCACCAACTCCGGGCAGGAGCGCCAAGGCTTGGACGAGGGCATCGGGGACTACTTTGCGGCGAGTTATTCCCGCGGGCTATACTATACGTTTTGGAAAAACACCTTCACCTGGGACGGGCACAATGAATTCTGGCCTGGTCGCAGCGCGAGCATCTCCACGATGTACCCGCCATCGACCAGCGACATCTATATGTATGGGCAGATCTGGGCATCGGTGCTCATGGAGGTCTACCACGTGATCGACAAGACCGCCAGCGACCGGGTCGTGCTCCAGAGCCTATATGGCCACTCTGCCAACCTGCGATTGAGCGATGCCGCGCTCGTCATCATCGACGCAGACAGCCTCCTGTACAACGGGGCACATCACGACGTGTACCAGCAGGCATTTTGTGCACGCGGCATCCTGAGCGGCACGATGATGGGCCAACCCTGCTTCGTGTCGAGCGACGATGCCCAGGCGAATTTGCAGCTGGACTGGACGATCTTCCCAAATCCGGCAACGGCAAAGGCGACTTTGGTGATCAGGGGGAATGCCAACCGAGTGGAAATGGAATACCGCCTCGTGGACCTGATGGGTCGCGAGCTGCGCTCAGGAAAGATCAAGTCACAACAGGCGGAAATCGACCTGCGCGGCCTCTCACCCGCACTCTACCTGGTGCAAATGACATCTGCCAATGGCTGGTCGGAGACCAAGCGGTTGGTGGTGGAGTGATAGGGCAATATCTTCCGGGTATCAGCCTTTGTTCCTAGATAGGGAATGAAAATGGATTGATTTGGGCGACCAAGGGCAGTAGGAAACCGGCCTCGGCTCACTCAATCAACTCCTCAGCCACGAGCGACA
>JANMIM010001138.1:0-4677 GCA_031375795.1 Bacteroidota bacterium | reverse complement strand
GTACTGCCGTGAGTTCTCTTGCATCTCCAAGTTTGAATACTTTGCTAGCGATATACCCACGCAATTGGTTTTGCGTTGATCTCGGCTGCAGATCAAAGTGACCCGCCAAACGGTGAAACGGAGACCTTGCACTTGGGTAATGATTGTCCCCCGTCATGCCAATGTAGTACCATTTTTCTTTGCCCTTCGTGACCTCCAAAACATAGATGCTAAATCCAGGGATCAAGCTGTCCCCCGATATTTCAATGATATTCTTCTTAATTGCCATGGTATTTATTGCGTAATGATCCTTCCCAAATTCTCCAAAATCCTAGCATTCAACGCCGCCTCCTCAGCCATCTGCCCCTCCAACTCCGCCTTCAAGCCCGCAAACCGCGCAGCAAAGTCAAAGTCATCTTCCTCATCCGCCAGGCCCACATAGCGCCCTGGCGTAACCACAAAGTTCAAAGCCGCCACCTCAGCAATCGTGGCCGCCTTGCAAAACCCAGCCACATCGGCATAAGCAGCATCCCCGTTCCGCCACAAATGATAAGTGTCCGCAATCTGTGCAATATCCGCATCGCTCAAGTCCCGATTCCGTCGATTGACCAAATGCCCCAGATTCCGCGCATCAATAAACAAAATCTCCCCTTTAGGCCCTGTCCCTTGCCCCTTATCCTTTGCCCCTCTCCGCAGGAACCACAAACAAGCCGGAATCTGCGTATTTAGAAACAACTTCGTCGGTAGGTTCACCACGCATTCCACCATACCCGATTCCACCAGCGCCTTCCGAATCTCACCCTCGGTATTGGTATTGCTCGTGAGCGAACCCTTGCTAAGGACAAAACCCGCACGCCCATTGGGCGCCAGGTGATACAAAAAGTGCTGTATCCAAGCATAGTTGGCATTGCCCGGTGGGGGAGGCAGATGCTGCCCCAGCACCGACCAGCGTGCATCGTCCCGCAAAAGCTCCCCGCTCCAGTCGCTGTCATTAAACGGTGGATTGGCGATGATAAAATCCGCTTTCAGATCCTTGTGCGCGTCATTCAGAAAGCTGCCCTCATTGTTCCACTTCACATTGGTACTGTCGATGCCCCTGATCGCCAAGTTCATCTTCGCCAGCCGCCATGTCGTCTGATTGGATTCCTGCCCGTAGATCGAAATGCGATCCGCAGGCGATAGCCCGATCTTTTCACTCGCTCTCCCACTCGCATCCCCGCTCGCTCTCACACTCCCACTCACTCTGTCAGAATGGGCCTTGATAAACTTCTCACTCTGCACAAACATCCCGCCACTCCCACAGCAAGGGTCAAAAACCCGCCCTTCGTAGGGTTCCAGCATCTCTACGAGCAGCTTCACCACCGAACCCGGTGTATAAAATTGCCCCCCTTTTTTGCCCTCTGCGAGCGCAAACTCCCCCAAGAAGTATTCAAATACGCGGCCCAGCAAATCCTTGCTTTGCGCCTCCTTCGTCCCCAGCGTAGCCGTTCCGATCAGGTCCACCAAACTGCCGATGCTCGCCTTGTCGAGCTTGTCCTGCGCAAACACCTTGGGCAAGACACCTCTGAGGCTAGCATTGTCGCGTTCGATCGCATCCATCGCCTCGTCCACATCCTTCCCAATCGAGGGTAGTTTGGCGCGACCTTGCAGCCAAGACCACCGTGCCGACGGCGGCACATAAAACACCTTTTCCGCCAGGTACTCGTTTTTGTCCTCAGCATCTGCATCCTCAAAGCCCTCGCCGCCCTCCAGGAGTTTCGTGTGCAACTCCTCAAAAGCATCCGAGATATACTTCAAAAACACCAGCCCGAGCACGACATGCTTGTACTCAGCAGCATCCATGTTCTTGCGCAGCTTGTCAGCCGTCGCCCATAGCTTCTTCTCAAGGGGTTCTTCCTGAACGATTTTCTTTTCTTTGGCCATCTATCTGTTGCCTCTGATGCGCGTAAATGATGTATCTGTGTATGACAAAACCAGTGCACCGACTCCCGAACCTGTTAATTTCCATAGCCGTTCGCGAATGCTTCAAAAGAACAATGTGAGGCACCTATCTCCAACCCTGTTATCCTTCTCCTCAAACGATGCCCCAATCTACAAAAATTTGGCAGGCTTGCAAGTGATTCTTATCACGACGTCCCATTGGTGATTCCGCCGACAATCCCCCAGCATAGCCTTGAAGTCCATAAGGAGTTGAAAATGCGCTGCTTCCATCCTGCAAGACAGCAGCCCGAAATCTTGCCACGAGAGCTTGCCTTGCAAGTGCCGCCAAGTATTCCCTCACACTGTCGGACAATCAATTGACCACCAGCTTCTATCAATGCCTCTCCACTTGTTCCAGCATTTCCTTCTTCTTCCCAAATTCCGTCTTCCCAGCGCCCAAAATCATCCAGACCTAGCCGCCGACTGCCTAGAAAGGGTTTCGAGGCCCATCCGCAGGCTGCCCAAAATCACCGTCCAGGTCGTCGAACCGATCACGACCACCTGCTATTGCCGCAAATGCCCGCGACGACCCCGCTCCCACATCACCACTCACAAACCAAAACCAGCCTCACAACCCAATTGAGTGTGGAGCCCTACCCGCATCGCGTGATGGGTCACCGACTCGATTCTCGGAGGTACGTCGTAGCACGCTCCAACCAAAAGTCAGCCACCTCCAACGAAAACCACACCTCGCTCCGACCGCTAGGGCAGGTACCTCCAACCATAACTACACGTCGCTCGGACCATAACCGCACTTTGCCCCAAGCATAACTGCACCTCGCTCCAACCAAAACCACACCTCGCTCAGACCAAAACCAGCATCCGCCCGAGACAGATTGAACCCTCGCCCAGAGCGAACCTGCTCCATGCTCCTCGCGACCCGCGCATTCGCTCCGGGCGAACTCGTGATTGCTCCAAGCGCGATTGCGGGCTTTGGGGCCATTTTGAGTCATCCTGGAAGCCAATGACATGTAACACCAGGAATTTTTGTCCCCTACGGAAATTGTCTCCAGACATTGACATGAGGTGTCAAAATGCCCGCACAACTTTGGATCATACAACAAGGGCAGCACAGGCTGCTGGGTTCTTTCCATCAAAACAAGGCGCGGCTTGCGCGTACAAGCCGACATCAATATTTTTCGTCCGGACGCTATTTTTTCTTTTGGATTTTTGTTTTTGCGGGGTCGCTGTCGCGATGCCTGCTTCATTCACCTTTTCATACAAAATATTATGTTGAACAATTTTTTGAATGGCAATTTGCCACCCGCCACGGTACAGCGCATCAAGGCCGTTCTTGCGCAATGCGGTACCGACATGCCTTTTATGATCAGCCTCACGCCGACGGAACGGCAGACGATCCCCTCGGTGTCTGATGGTCGCCTGCCCTACGTGCTCAAACTCGTGGATGTCGCGCGGCAGCACCGCGTGAAAATCGGGATGTCGGTTGAGGATTTTGACGATTTGCAGCGCCAAGCGCAATTGTTTGAGGACCTCACCGAGATCTTGTACTTGATCGAGGACCTGCGCAATGGTGTGCGCGATACGCGGATGCAGGTGGGCGCCATCTTGTACAGGCTCTGCCGCGCAGGCCACGCACAGATGGAGATCGCCTATTCCAAGGGCAAACCGGGCCTCGAAGCCATGCTCGACAACCTGAACAAGCTCTTCGCAAACCAAGGCGGTACCGGCAGCAGCGACGACAAGGCCAATGGTGAAAATGCCAAGGGCCCGGACGACGCAGAGGCATCGGTGATCCCTGCATAATATCGCCGCCCAGCAAGCCCTGCCGACGAACACAATTTTCCCAGAAAGCCATCGCAATCCCTGCGTCACATGACGTCCCTGGAAAATCGTTCAGCAGCACAATCCTATTTCCTACATGTTTTTTTCAGAATGCAACGACAGCCTGCCTTTGGTGGGCTGTTGTATTTATATTGGGTTCCCAAATACCCAAGGGTAGAGACGCGATTTATCGCGTCTCAAAATTGTATTGAGAGACGTGATTGATCGCGTCTCAAAATTGTATTGTAGAGACGCGATTTATCGCGTCTTAAAAATTGCATCGAGAGACGTGATCAATCACGTCTCTACAATTGCATTGTGAAAATTTGGGCGCGGGTCCTGTAATGATGAGCGGATTTGTTCTTTTCTCGCCTCATCCCCCGCCCCTTCTCCACTGCCGGGCGCATCACGTGGCTTTTGGGGGCGCCCGACTGCGGAGAAGGGGGGCCTTGCATGCTGTGATCTTGGGTGGTTTCCTGCAGCCCCCGCTTTTCTAGCGGGACACGGTAAAGCAGCAGGAAACTGAATTGCCGGTGCCGCTGTGATCTCGTGGGGTTCCTGCAGCTGAAGCAGCAGGTAATTGATTAGCCGATCGTGCTGTGATCTCGTGGCAGCTGAAATTGAGTAGCCGATTGAGCTGCCCAGCAATCAGCAACCTGCCCAATCAATCTGTTGCAATTTCAAAACAAAGCTGCCTCACAACAACTGGCTAATCAATTTCAAAACAAAGCATGTCCCAAAACAACCGGCTAATGAATAGGGGGCTGTCTCAAAAGGGTGTACCCACATTTTGGATTCCCACTTGATGGTGTTTTTTGATCTTTTCGGGGCAAATAGTCTCTAAAATCGCCCCATTTCCCCCACTTTTGCTTTGAAAGCGGGGGCAATTTCCCACCACCTTCCGAAAATGGGACTTTTGAGACAGCCCCAAGGGGG
>JANMIM010001101.1:0-4116 GCA_031375795.1 Bacteroidota bacterium | reverse complement strand
AACATTTGCCTCTGGCGCAAGAAAGTAGAAATCAGCCTTGGGAAACAATGATGACCGTCGCTCAAGTGCTCATCAAAACACCCAAGCGAAGTCAGGCTCCTACGAAACTCTACGCATTAAACGTTTCTAGACCCATTACCCACGCCCTCACCGCAGCCCTATTGCTTCAGGATCTTAAAGGTGCTCGTTCGGCCATGCTCGTCCTCGACCCGGATGAAATACATGCCCTTGGGACAATGGCTGAGCGGGATGGAAGCTGGCAAACCGGGGAATCGCTGAATTACTTGCCCAACCATGTTTTGCAGTTCGGTGGCGGCCACTTCGACCCGTGGTTCACGGCATCGTAGGAACACCATCGCCTCGGCCGGTACAGGAAAGACGTCGATCACTGGACCGCCTACCCAGGGGTCGTGAACACCCACTTTGATGATCGTGAGCGTATCGCGCAGGCTGTCGGTCACCATGGGCGATGGCGAGGTGGGCCAAACCACAACAATGTTGATGCCACCGCCATACTTTGCACCGATCGTGGCCGTGCTATCCAGGAAACTTACGACCGTGGAGCCGTTGGGCGGTATCGAGATGGAATCAAACGACGCGATCTGGAAGACGCCGACCGTGGTGCGTAGCTGAAAAAACATCGAGTCGAAAAACTGCACATTGCTCAAATTGTTGATGGTCAGGGTGTACCGCACCGTGTCATTCTCGCCTTGGATATCCGGGGCGGGCACGTTGATGCTGTCCCAAGTGATATGGAATGTGAATTGCGAATACCCTCGGCCAAGCCCGAGGGCCGCAAACAAAAGCAATGTCAAAAGCGCTGTCTTAGCCTGCATCTCTATTTTGTCTCTTTTCAAGAAATAAGCATTAAACGTACAGCATTTCCAAAAAAGTGTGGAAACTATTTTTAACTTTGATTACGCATCCAAGTAAAAAATATGGCCGAAATCCTCAACAAAGTGATCCTGCTCATGAGCAAGGAGGAGCAGCGAAACTTCAAGCTCTTCGCACTCCGATCCCACGAGGACGGCGACCGCCTGGACTTGCAGCTCTTTGACTACATCCGCAAGGTGGGCGACAGCTACCAAGAGCGGCGTGTGCTGCGACACCTCTATGGCAAGGATGCCCGCCCCAACACCTACCATCGCCTCTGCAACCGCCTGCTCCAGGAGGTCGGCAAGAGCCTGGCGCTGCTCCATTGGGACAAGGACGAGACGATTTCCTCGCTGCATGAGCTCACCCTGGCGATGCTCTACCGCAAAAAAATGCAGTACGAGATCGCCGTCCATTTCCTGAAACGAGCCGAAAAAAAGATCGTGCAACTCGACCTCCCCGAGCTGCTCGACATTGTCCTCGGCGAATTCATCGGCCTGTCGTTTGAGCTCAGCACCATCAACCCAGAGCGCTACATCCAGCGACGCACAGAAAACCGCCGCCGTCTCAACCAACTCTGGGAAATCGACAACGTGCTCGCCATGGTGAACCATCGCCTCAGGCGCACACAGGACCTGGGCATGGGCGACGAGAGTGTCATGAACATCTTGCGCAAGACCGTCGACGAATATTCCCTGGACCCGCAGATCATGGCCGACGCCAAGTTCAGGTTTCGGATGTACGACGGCGTAAGCAAAATATTGCTGGAGCAGCGCGACTACGCGGCCCTGGAAACCTACCTGTTGGAGACCTTTGATGCTTTTGTGCAGGAGGGGCTATTTCACCGCAGCAACCACGACATCAAGCTGCAAATGCTCACCTACATCATCAATGCGCTCTTCAAAAACGGCAAGATCGACGAATCCCTTGCCTACGTGGAAAAGCTGGGCATCGCCATGGACCAATTTGGGCAAATGTTGCGCACCAAATATGAGTTTTTCTATTACAACAGCCTCGTTCTCAACCACTCCAGCCGCGACATCCCCAAAGGTATCAGTGTCATGGAAAAAATGCTGGAAATCGAATCCATCGTGGCCGTGCCCCAGCATTTGATCTTCATTCTCCTGAACCTCGCCTTGGTGGAATATGCCCGGCAAAATTACAAGGCGGCCATCAAGCATATCGTGAAATTGCGCCTCCACGATTGCCTGCAATCCGCCGACCCAGGGCTCAAGTTGCGCATTGAGGTCTTTGAAATGGCATTGCGCTTGGAGTTGAGGGAATACGAGACCCTGGAATACCGCCTGCAACAATGCAAGCACGACTTTGCAGAATTGCTGGAAACAAGTTCCATGGAAAAAGAAGGCAGCATGCTCGGCATGATCGAGAAAATCAACCACAGCCTCTACCATAAAAGGAACGCGCACTTGGCTGCCGAAGTGGAAGATTTTCTCGAGAAATACCCGCCCGACGACAGCGAGTTCTTCAAGTATGGGGAATTTTTGCGTGGCAAGATTTAATGTGAAACGCCCAGGAGAGCCCGCGGCATCTTGCCGCAGGGCATCGACCATTTGCCTCCGGCGAATGAAGGAAAACAAATTGAACAGCGCATCGAATTAGGCACTTGTTCGTCGGCCCTCCCCAAAACAAAGCTGAGGGCCGACGAACAGCTTAATTCCTCCGCAAAAAACAACACATATTTTCAAACTTTATATATCTTTGCACCTCCATGGCTGCGGTTTTTGAGTTTTCAAACCATACAAGTTCACCTCAATCGCCCTCCCATTCATCCCGACAAACAGACGCATTGTCGTGGCGTTCATTTACCTGTACATTCCGCTAGATCGTATCGCACTTACAAAAAAAATTTACACAATGGAAAAGAAGAGAATCTTGGTGATCGGACTTGAAGACAATGACGTGATCGCCATGAAGCAAAGACTGGGCTTCGACTATTTGGTCGTACACTACGACATGCTGCCCAATGTCAAGCTTGTAAAAGGGCAATTGTTTGTGGAAAGTCCTTCTGTACCTGACAAATATCTTCTGGTAGACAAGGTGGTATTCCACGGAATTTTTGAAAAGGACTATGATTTCATTACGCTTTTGGCATTGTGGAATGGGCCATGCCTTCCAGATCCCGCAGGCATGATGGACCTCAGGCAGCGCATTCCTGGACTGGCGCGTGCACTGAAGGTTTCCAAGTTTTCCGGAATCAAAAGAAGCATGGTCTTGGCCGACCAAGAATTCCATAGTCCCACGGAAGTGGTCGCCAAATGGGGTGTTTGGCATTGCGGCGAGGACAAGGCAAAATTCTCGGGGAATTGGAGGAGTGTCGAGCCGTCGGTGATCGAAGATTACATCGATGGAGAAGCCGTGCGGATCATGATTGTGGGCGACAAATATTGGCAAATCAAATTGACGGGCGACACGTGGCTCAAGTCCATTCACAATGAAGGATCAGGGGAGATGGACATCGATCCTGAGCTTTTGAAAGACAGCCAAAATATCGCGCGGCATTTTAATCTGCTCACAGTCGGAGTAGACTACATTGCCGGGAGAGATGGACAGAACTATCTGCTGGAAGTCAATCATATTCCAAATGTCACGGTATTTCCATTTGTCAATCAGGCATTCATGGAGTTTTCTACGGCTTGGATCAAGGAATAATTTGCGTGTAACATTATTGGGGAGCCCGCGGCATCCTGCCGCAGGGCATCGACCATTTGCCTCCGGCGAACGAAGCAAAAGAAGTTGATTAGCGCATCGAATTAGGCAATTGTTCGTCGGCCCTCCACAAAAAAAAGCTGGGGGCCGACGAACGAATACTTCAAGATGCGGCGCCGCCGAATCGTTGATTGGAGATCACTATCGTTCGTCGGCCCACAAGCATGGTTGTGGGGAGGGCCGACGAACAAAGGAATTCTCCGCCTCCCCCCTCAATAAAACGCAATCTCCGTATTCTTGAGGGCCTTTTTGAGGGCAATGGCTTGGTCCTTTGTGAATGATTTCTGGTCCACGCTCAGGTGTTGCAACCATGCCATCTGCGTCAGAGGCCCGAAATCCTTCACGGGATTTTCATGCATGAACAGCGACCGCAATTCGGGGCAGCGCAACAGCGGACTCAAACTGGTGATTTCATTGCGGTAGATCACGAGCTTCACAAGCTTGGGAAAATTGCGCACGACCGCAATATCGGAGACATTGTTGCTGTGGATGTCGAGGTACGTGAGTTTGGTGAGG
>JANMIM010001091.1:0-3806 GCA_031375795.1 Bacteroidota bacterium | reverse complement strand
GCCGAGGAATTGCGCACCAAGGTCGGCGCGGCGGCAGATGTGCCCGTTGCCATGCCGGAGCCTGCCCTGCCTGTGGCACCCGACAGCAGCAAAACCGATTCGATGATCGACTGATTCTTCGCCATGCTTCGTCACATCTTCAAGCGCATGTTTGCCGGCCTGCTTGTCATCTGGGGCATTGTGACGCTGTTGTTTGTGATCTTCAACCTCCTCGGCAGCCCGGCAGAGGCCATGACCGATGAAAATACCGACGAGGCCACCCGCAATGCCATCTTGGCGGCGCACCACCTCGACCGTTCGCTGCCCATCCAATACCTCTATTACCTCAATGACCTCTCGCCGATCGGCATGGTCGACCACATCGACGGCGACGGGGCTGAGATCGGGCACCTCAGGATGATGGGTGCAGGCTATGGCAAGTGCCTGGCCATCAAGGCACCCTGGTTACGCCGCTCGTTTCAGAACAACCGTAAGGTATCGGCGCGGCTCTGGGAGCACCTGCCTGGCACGGTCGTGCTGGCTGTGGCGGCGATGCTGTTTGCGGTCGCATTGGGCCTGCCACTGGGCATGGTCTCGGCTTTGCAAAAGGGGCGCTGGCCCGACCGCATGATCACTTTCCTCACCTTGCTGGGGGTCTCGGCACCTTCATTTTTCATGGCCGTATTGTTGATCAGGCTTTTTGCGGTGGATTTGGGACCCTGGACAGGGCTCACGGCCACGGGTTACCTGTGGGAAGAAAACATCTTTGACGACGGCTATGGCTTGGTTTGGAAGCAACTGCTGCTGCCTGCCCTTGCCTTGGGCATCAGGCCGCTGGCCGTGATCACACAGCTCATGCGGGCAAGCATGGACGAGGCCATGGGCGCAGACTATGTGCGCACGGCGCGGGCCAAGGGGCTGCGCGAGTCCGCCGTGCTGTTGAAGCACGCCTTGCGCAATGCCTTGAATCCGGTTTTGACCTCGATTTCGGGTTGGTTTGCGTCCTTGCTGGCAGGGGCATTCTTTGTGGAGACGATTTTTGACTGGCAGGGACTGGGCAAATTGACGATCGATGCGCTGGGGGCCAAGGATTATCCACTGATCTTGGGTTCGGCGATCTTGATCGGAGTGATCTTTGTGGTGATCAATGTCATGGTGGACGTGCTCTATACCTTGATCGACCCGCGGGTGCGCTTGGCCGCCTAGGTAGGCGCACGCCCGTGAGATCCCAATGCCACGTAGCCAAAGCAGGTGCAAACCTAACATTCCTACTCCTTTCCATTCTTGACCTGCGACTTTGAATTATGCAAGCGTGGGCATAATTTGCAGCATGAAGTTTTTCCTGATCGGTTTCATGGGCGCTGGCAAGACGACGATCGGCAAATTTGCCGCACGGCAAAATGGCCTGCATTTCCTGGACCTCGATCAGTACATCGAGCAGAAGCAAGCGATGAGTGTGCGGGATATATTCAGGGAAAAAGGCGAGGACTTCTTTCGGCAGGTGGAGCGACGTTCCTTGGAGGAAATCTGTGCCATCGAGGGCCTGGACCTCTTCGTGAGTTGCGGCGGGGGCACGCCTTGCTTCCTGGACAACATGGCGCTGATGAACGAGAGCGGCCATACGATCTACCTCGACATGAGCGCCGCGCGCCTCACCGACCGCCTGCGCAATGCCAAGGAAAAACGGCCCCTGCTCAACAGCATCGACGGTGACCTGCAGGTTTTTGTACACAAGAAATTGATGGAGCGCGCAGGGTTCTACATGCAGGCGCAGACCGTCGTCGCCGAGGACGATTGCAACAAGAAGTTCATTGCCGAGCTTGCGGGGAAATTGGTTGCAGAGCAGGGCTGATTTTCAACCATCAAAAATCCTGAATAGTAGCGATTCGTCAGAAAACAAAACCTTTTTTTGCCAACAAATAGATAATTACACATTTATGCAACGTTTTTTTTCAATCGCAAAAATATAAGGGTTACCTTTGCGCCATGAGAACGGTCGAACGCTCAATCGAAATCGCAACAACCCCTTCACAAGTGATCAAGGCCTTCACAGAGCCTGAATTGCTGAAGGCATGGTGGGGCGTGGAGCGTTCCTTGGTTGAAAAACGTCCTGGTGGTCTGTATTCACTCATTTGGAACATCAGCGGCCAAGGCATGGGCTATGTGACCACGGGCATTGTGCGCCAATATGAACCCAATGGCCTCTTTGAGGTGGGTGATCTGGTGTATTTCAACCCCGAGCGCGAGATCATGGGCTCGCTCACATTGCGGGTGATCGCGAAGGTGAAGGACGGCAAGACCCTCCTCAACCTGAGCCAAGGCGGCTACCTCGACCATGCAGATTGGGACTGGTTTCATGCTGCAGCAACTGAGGAATGGCCCAAGGCAATCCAACGCTTGAAGGAGTTTTTGGAGGCGGAGTAATTCGCAAATTTTGACCTAGATCGGGGCAAAATCCAAGACTCAGGCACCGCCTCTCATTGCCAACCAATCCTCAAAACGCATTTCAAATTTGATTTCATTTTTGCCATGCATTCCCACCGCAATCCATCCCGATTTGCGGTAGAATGACGCTGCGCGTGTGCCCGGAGCTGTGCCGAGCCAAACGGTTTCCATCGTCTGCCCAAAATACCAATCCAGCATCAATTGCTGCAATTCCCGCCCGATCCCGCGACCCTCAAATTCAGGTTTGAGGAACAAAGCCCAAATATTGCGGTCCTGAAGGTCCACAATTGCAAAACCGACAATTGCCCCATCTTCCTCGGCCACCCATCCCCTACCCCGCTGCGTGAGGTATTCTGCACAATCTGCGTCGGTGACCAGTGCTGGATCAGATTGCATATTTTCTTTGACGCTGTGCCGCACAATTTGGATTTGTGGGATGTCGGCTAATGTGGCAGTTCTCAGTTCCATGATTTGATTTTTCTAAATCTAAGGAATAGTTTTTCAATAAGTTCCAACTTTTATGCGCAGGATTTTTGGTTCCTGACAAGGCGCAAATTGGGTTCGTAGCAGCGCTACGGACCCAATTTGCAACGCAGTCAGGGGCCAAAAAGACAAGCATAATGTTGGAACTTATTGAAATTTCATTCCTAAGCGCGGGTGATCTGTTTGTTCATTTCCTCTGCCGCAACAGCCGTAAAAAAACTTATTGCGCTGCCTCCTCCCCTCCCTTGGGGCCGTAAAAGAAAACCCAAGTCGCAAAATCATCGCTGAAATCGACAAATCGATGCGCTACATGGGCCTTCACAAAAAGGAAATCCCCTGGCTGAAAGGTCCATCGTTCATCGCCATTGAGAAATGTACCAGTTCCTGAGGCCACGACATAGATTTCGTCGCGGTCGTGGGGTGATTGACGGTCGACTTGCTCGGGTTTGTAATATTCCACCACGAGCGAGCCGTGGCTGAAAACCTCCACAAATGCCTCGGTTTTGGATTGAAGAAGTGCAGCGGCTTGAGCGACATGCAAGTGTTGATTCTCCGTCGTCATTTCCAACTTTCGAATTGCATTTCATGGGATCCAGGGACTGATCGCCATATTGTGCCCATGAAATTTCTCATGGCATTTTTGCAGCTCAGATTTCGATCACCAATTTCCCGAATTGCGTCCCCTGAGCCATTTTTTCAAACGCCAGCGTCGCTTCTGAAAATGGAAACACCTCGTCGATCACAGGCACAATCTCGTGGGTGTTTACAAAATGAAGCATGTTGTGAAAGTCACTCGGGGAACCCATCGTGCAACCGAGGATACTGAGCTGCTTCCAGAATATCTTTTGCGGCGAGAGCTGCTCGATGTTGCCTGCCGTACCGCCGTAAATGACAATCCT
>JANMIM010001081.1:0-1270 GCA_031375795.1 Bacteroidota bacterium | reverse complement strand
GGTCGCTGCCCGCATTGTAAATGATGAGGTCGGCTTGGCTCTCTGCCACCGCCGCCGGCAGGTTCTTTCGGAGCGTATTCAAATATTCCAGTTCCCCCACGCCATTGGGCAACGGGAATTTCCAGCGGATGAATTTGGCGGCGGCCGTGTCGCGTGGGTAGATGGCACCGTTGTACATGTCCAAGGTATCCACACGCGGGTCGTCGCCAAAGAGGTCCTCAAAACCATTTCCCTGGTGCGCATCGAGGTCGATCACCATGATTTTCTGCACCTTGGGGTATTGGGCAAATGCTTTCTCTGCAGCGAGGTTGATGTCGGCAAAGAAGCAAAAGCCGCTGCAGCGCTCGCGCTTGGCGTGGTGGTAGCCGCCACTCAGGTTGATCGCCCAGCCATATTCCATCGCCAGATCCACTGCCATCATGGTGCCCGCCGTGGCCCAGCGCATCGGGTTGAGAAATTTCCATTGCAGGATGAAATTGGGCACCCATCGCAAGACCTGCATCTCGGCGATGCCCGCGATCGTGCTCGATTGCCGCAATTCCTGCAAGTAGGCGGGCGAATGAACCTGCAACAGGATCTCGTCGCTGACCATTTCCGCAGGCTGAAAATAGCCGTCCTCCACGATGATCTGCATTTCCTGGAGCATGCGAAAGACCCGACCGTATTTCTTGGAATCAAAGGGATGCCGATTTTCCAAGCCAAACAGCCCGATGTCGTAATGCGGATGGAAAATGATCGGTAGCTTCATCTTGCAGGTGCTTTGCGGATGCAATTTAAGGAGGATGCTGCGTGTCGTGGGAAAATATTTGGCAAGACGCTGGGCAACTGGGCGATTCTGGGGTGAATTGGCAGATGGAAAGCCAAGGATTGACCACAAATTTCTACCTTGCAGGCACATGCACACACTGCGCAGATTGATACCAGATTCAAGTCCTATCACAGGGATGTCGGTGGCATGCTTGCTATTGACCTTGCTGCTTCTGGGCCAATCTTGCGGCACAGGTCGCGGCAACGATGCAGGCTCGGATTCCATTTCCAGCCACGATTCGATTCCCACGCAGCAGCCGCAAAACCTCAACGAAGACCCATTTGAGGATGAGACCGATTCCCCAACTCCGCTCCGCAGCAACCTCGGCCAGTTTTTGTTGGAGGGCTATGAATTGCGAGATACTTTTCCCGGCGACCTGAACCGCGACGCATTCCCCGACATGGCGATGGTAATCAATTTGATCGGTTCAGACGACATTTCGGATTCGATACGCGATGCACC
>JANMIM010001059.1:0-2083 GCA_031375795.1 Bacteroidota bacterium | reverse complement strand
GGTGGCGGCGGTGGTGGCGGGGGCGGCGGATCAGGCGGCGGCATCCTCTTGGAAGCCGGCAACACAGCCAACATCACGGGCACCATCAACTCCAGGGGCGGCAATGGCCTGCAAGGCGGCACCAACGGCGCGGGATTCAACCTCAACCAAAATTGCATCTTTGGCAACAGCAACGCCAACGCAGGCCCCGGCACCCCTGGCGGATTCGGTGGCGGCGGTGGCGGCGGACGCATCAAGGTATTCACCAACCCCTGCGCCTCAGCCAACGTCGTGTCACCCAACATGACCGTGACCGGAGGCAACGGCAATGCCGGGCCAGCACAAGCAGGCACGACCTTCGCAGGTTCGGCAAGCGGACTCGCCTTGGGGACTGCACAGCCCCCCTTGCAGACATTGTGTTACAACGGTGACCCGAGCAACCTCAACAGCCTGCCGGCTGCAGGTGGATTGGGCGGCTACCTCTACCAGTGGCAGAGCCAAGCCAACTGCATCGGCCCCTGGGCCAACATCCCCGGCGCAACGACTTTGAATTACGACCCTCCGGCAGGCATCCAAGACACGACCTGCTACCGACTGCAAGTGAGCAGCGGCTCCTGCACATCTTTTTCAGATACCCTGCGCGTCGACGTCTACCCCTCGCTCACGGTGCCGATGAATCCATCAGGTCCCGTTGCCGCCTGCCTCGGCGATTCGGTGCCGCTCAGCACCTCGGGTGGGACCGGCGCGACCTACCAATGGTTTTACAACGGTAGCCAGATCCTGGGCGCCACCGACAGCTTCCTCGTGGCGACGGCCACCGGCAGCTATACCGTGCAGATCAATTTTCCGGCCGGCTGTGACGCCCTGAGTGCGCCCGTCGTGGCAACCTTTTCCCCGCCGCCGGCGGCGTTTGCCTTGGCACTGGACGATACCATCTATTGTCCGGGCTTCCCTGTGGACCTGCTCGCCGTCGGCAATGGCACCTTTCAGTGGCTGCTCAACGGCAGCCCGCTCTTGGGGGCCACGGCCGCCAACCTCGCGGTGACCACCGCAGGAACTTACGCAGTGGCCGTGACTTTGCCCGGAGGATGCACGGCGACCTCAGACAGCGTCGAGGTCACGGCAGGTGTGGTGCCGGTGGCGGGACTTGCCGCTGGTGGAGCGACACAATTTTGCGCAGGCGACTCCGTCGTGCTCACGGGCACTGGGGGTGGGAGCTATGCTTGGCTGCTCGACGGGCAGCCGATCTTTGGGCAGGCAGGCAATCCATTCGCAGCACTGAATACCGGCAATTACCAGGTGATCGCCACAAGTGCAGACGGCTGTGCCGACACCTCGGCTACGATTGCCGTGCTGGCCGATCCATCGCCCACGGCGATCCTGAATCCGGCCAACGGAGCGCCGATCACCTGCACCGGCGACTCGCTGGTATTTTATGCCCAGGGTGGCGGCACATATCAATGGTTGTACAACCAAAGTCCATTGCCCGACACCACACCCTACTACCACGCAGGCTTGCAGGGCGACTACACCGTGATCGTGACCAACAGCGCAGGCTGTACAGACACTTCGGTGACCTTTGCATTCACCTATTTCCCACCCATCGTCACGACCGTCACCGCCTTGGGGAATGTGTACA
The DNA here is from genome assembly GCA_031375795.1 of Bacteroidota bacterium. Classification (GTDB taxonomy): domain Bacteria; phylum Bacteroidota; class Bacteroidia; order J057; family JADKCL01; genus JADKCL01. Next base: position 465 of record JANMIM010001059.1, on the reverse strand, counting down.
TCTGTCCTGGGGATACCGTCGATTTGCTCGCCACGGGTGCAGGCGCGACCGCTTGGCAATGGGCCGAGAACGATACATTAATCCCAGGGGCCACGGGTTCCACATTTGCAGCCACCGAGCCGGGCGCCTATGCAGCGACTTCGACCGATGTGCATGGCTGCACCTATACCTCGGCGCTGCTGCTGGTCTACCCCGGCCAGAACCCCGATGCTGGCTTGGCCCTGATCGGCGACGTGCCAGCCTGCCAGGGAACCCCCTTGACTTTGCAGGGCTCGGGCGGCAACACTTTCCAATGGCTACGTGACGGATTGGTGGTCACGGGACTCACCGACTCGATCATCACCGTGACCGATCCCGGAAATTACCAGGTGATTGCGCAGACGGGATGTGGGACAGATACGAGCGATGTGGTATCGATTGAGTACCTGAACACGCCTCTGGCTGGGTTTCAGTATGAAAATTATC
>JANMIM010001032.1:0-2235 GCA_031375795.1 Bacteroidota bacterium | reverse complement strand
GTACCGCAGGAAATAATCCAAGATGGGCTTCTGCTCCGTGGTGTCGTTGCCACCACCCAGGAAGACCGCTTCTTTCATCCAAGGTGTCCATTCTGTGTGCTCATATTCCCTGGCCTTGTCCAGGTACACCATGCCATCGGCATCGTTGTACACGTTTACGCGCCCGATGCTCGCCTGCGGCACGGCATTGACTTGGTTGGGGTCAAAGTCAGAGACAAAGTCGTAGTCGTCGGCCGGATACCCGTAGGTGGGCACGAGGTTGAGGGGGAAATTGCGTGTTTCATATTGACCCTTGCCCCAAAGCAGGAAATATTTGGGCTTCTCGGTCCAGTTGTCGATGGCATACTTGCAGAAGCGCTTGATCGCAAGGGGCGTGACGGTTCCCCAACCAAACTCTTCGTAAATCTCATCGGTGTAGACCACCTTGGCGGTCTGTGGATTGAACGTACAGGTGTCGCGGTACTGCTTGTAGGCCTGGGCCGAGGCCGCGAGGCTACGGTGGGTGATGATCACAAAGGATGCGCCATCGGCAGGGTCTGAGTGGTTGGCGAGCTGGGCCGGGACGACGAGGGGTGTCTTGATGCCCCCGTCTACCGCCACGATGATCTGGCGTGGCTGCGGGTTGCCGGGCACGACGATCTGGGCGATTGTGCCTGAGCCGGTGCCTGCACACCGCGTATGCGTCGTGAGGTCATAGGCCACGGCGGTCGAGGTAGGGGCCGTGTTGGAAAACCTCATGTAGCTGTTGCCGGGCTTGCTCCAGTCTGTCGCGACGATCGAGGTCTTGGCATCCATGTCAAACTGCCGGTCGTAGACCATCGAGAAGTAGCACAGGTTGCTGTTGTCGGTGTTCCCGTTTTGGTCACCCAGTGATTCAAACATCAAGTTGGTTTGGTTCCCCAGGGTCCCGCCATAATTCATCTCGCGGGTTTTGATGTAGATGCCGTTGATAGTATCGAGGCTCACGGTGTTGCCGTCGATCGCGATGCGCATGATGTGCCGCCAATTGGAGCGGCCATAGATGCGGGCCTCAAACTTGCTGGGATTTCCGACATTGGCTGGATAGGGCGTGGGGACAGATGTGTAATAGGGTGCCCCATACAACAGGGAGGCGCCCACATAGCCCTCGCCGGTGATGTAGTAGGAATTCAGAATGTGGAAAATGTCGTATTGGCTGCCGCCCCCATGGTTCCATTCGTAGTAGTTGCCCGAGTTGGGGTGAAACTCCACGAAACTGCGGTAGCGAAAATAGGGCTCTACCGAGTAGTTGCCATAATTAAAATCTGCAAACTCGGTGTAGCGCAAGCCTGGCTGTGAGCCCACTGTCACATAATACGCCGAGGTGTCTGAAAACAGGCTCATGTATTCGCTGGGCTGCAAATCTGGCTCAGCCACTCTGGAGTAGGGGTCACGGTACAGCAGCGAGTCTACCCGCCCATCGTTGCGCGCGCCATAAAACTCGATGTAGTCGAGGTTGCCGCCCGAGCTTTGGACGTGGACGTGCTGTTCCTTGCCACGGTAAATGACTTGCAGGTTGGAGAGGTCGGCAGGTGCCACATTGAGCCCGGCCTGTGAGAGCGCTGCGGCGTCTACACGGTACACGCCATCTTCCCACACAAGCACCTTCGCATAGACTTGCGAAGCGTTGTACCAGTCGTTTCCATAGGGATATGCCTGACCAAAACAGAACGTGGCAATGCAGCAAAAGAGGATGGTCGCATAGGTAGACTTCAACATATTCAGCGCCCGATAAAATAACACCTAATCTTCAACTCATAAAAATACACATTGATTGTCCAAATATCCAATCATTGCCATGAATTTTATGCCTAGCGCAATTTCCCAAAACTGTATTTCAACGAAAACACGTGGGAATAGAGCGTCTGCGAAAAGTTTCCGACGTTGGAGAGCGCATAGTCTACGCTGAAGTTCTTGATCTTGAAGCCAGCACCGACGCTCGGAAACACGGAATAAACCTCCTTGCCACGTGAGTTGGGCACCTGCTGCAGGTTCTTGAAACCACCACGGATAAACGCGATTTTCTTGTAGCCCAGCTCGATGCCTGCGTGCGGGTCCATGCTCACGGGGCCCAAGTTCAGGATCACATTGCGCTTGCCGTCGAAGTGTACATCGTTGTCCAAGGCAAGCATGATCTCAAAGGGCTTGTCTTTCAGGAAGGTATAGCCTCCGCCCATTTTCACGGCGGGCAGGGTGATCTCCAGCGAGTTTTCGGGA